>DATAGR010000544.1:0-1917 GCA_036263575.1 Aquihabitans sp.
CCGGTGGCGCGGGCCGCCGCCTCGACGCCCGCCACGGTGAGGCCGTGGTCGCCGCCCGGGAGGACGAGCAGCACGCGCCCGTCGCCGACCGGCGGGGCGACGGCGCGACCGTCGTGGCGGCTGAGCAGGCCGATGTGGCGCAGGTCGGCCCACGGGCGGTGGTGGTCCTCGGCGTGCTCCGCAGGCCACGGCGCCACCAGCGCGTCGGCGGTGGCGAAGGCGGCGCGATGCGGCCCGTCGGTGCGCTCGCCGTGCAGGACCACGGCGGCCGTCGGCACGCCCAGCAGCGCCGCGAGGGCCACGACCTCCGCCGACACGTCGACCACCATCGCCGCCGGCTCGCAGGCCGCCACCCAGCCGGCGATCGAGCGCATGCGCGCCGTGAAGCCGCGGTGGCGCCGAGGCGCCCAGTGCCAGGCGCCACCCCTCGTCGGGTCGTTGGTGGGCGCCGGGTCGTCGTCGCGCGGGAGCTCGACCCAGGTGCCGGACCAACCGGGCGGCGGCGCACCGGAGCCGAGCCCGACCAGACGGGGGCCGAGGACCCGGGCCAGGGCCACGGCGTGGGCTCCGTGGCCGGCGCCGTGGTGGTGGACGTAGTAGCCGATCGGCGCGCTCACCGAGGGGCCCGTGGCAGGCAGGACCGGTAGACGGCCACGTAGTCGTCGACCATCCGGTCGGCCGAGCCGATGTGCTCGGCGCGAGCGCGGGCTGCGACCCGGTCGAGCGAGGCGGCGCCGATGATGGCCTCGGCCAGGAGCGCCGGGTCCCCATCGGACACCACGCGGCTGCACGACGCGTCGAGCACCTCCGTCAGGCCGCCGCGTGCGATGGCGGCGACCGGGGTGCCGCACGCCAGCGCCTCCAGGGCGACCAGGCCGAACGGCTCCTCCCAGCACGGCGAGACGATGGCGACGGCCGACCGGCCGACCAGCGCCGCCAGCGCCCCGTGGTCGAGGTGACCGACCCAGGTGGCGTCGCGTCCGAGCCGCGGCGCGATCTCCTCCGCCCAGTACGCCCGGTCGAGCGCCGGCCCTGCGATCCGCAGGCGCACGCCGGCGAGGCGGGCGGCGTCGATGGCGAGGTGCAGGCCCTTCTCCGGCACGATGCGGCCCGACCACACGGCATCGGAGCCGCCGGGGCCCGGTCGCCAGCGCTCCAGGTCGATCGCGTTCGGCACCACGGCGGCGTCGGGCACGAGCGGGCGCCACGCCTCGGCCGTGTGCTGCGAGACGGCGCAGAACCGCACCGGCAGCGGCTCCGGGCTGGTCTGGATGGCCATCTCCAGCCAGGGCGTCGGCGGGGTGTGGAGCGTGGTCACCTGGGGCAGCGGCAACGCGCGCGACATGGCGAGCGGGAGGTGGTGCACCGAGTTGTTGTGCACGACGTCGAACTCGTCGATCTGCGAGCTGAGGTCGAGCATGGTGGAGAGGTAGGCGTGGTGGTCGACCATCGCCGCCTCGGGCGCGACCGAGACGTCGGCCCGTGCGGCGTCGCTCAGGTCGGCTCGTGCCGCGGAGAAGCTGCGGACCGCCAGGCCGGGGTCGGAGCCGGCACCGGCGTAGAGGGACACCTCGTGGCCGCGATCGCGCAGGCCCGTGGCCAACTGCCACGTGTGCGCCTCGAGGCCGCCGGCGAACGGCTCGCAGATCGGGAAGCGGGCGGCGCCGATGATGGCGATGCGCAGCGGGTCCTCGCCACGCACGTCGACGGCGGTCACCCACGCACCCGCTCGTACACGGCACGGTGGGCGGCGGCGATGGCGGCGCGCTGCCACCGCCGCCAGGCGGGGTCGGCCTGCCAGCGGGGGCGGAGGCGGTGGGCGTGGGCGACGGCCGCCCGCACCCCGTCGGCGTCGAAGCCCCACTCGTCGGCGTGGTAGGCGAGCACCGGCTGCTGCTGGTGGTACCAGCCGCACGT
>DATAGR010000545.1:0-1549 GCA_036263575.1 Aquihabitans sp.
GAGCGGGTCGTGGCGCTGGAGACGCCCTCCCAGATGTGCTCGGCGCGCTGGCTGATCGAGAACATGGCGCCACGGGCCGTCTGCAGCACCTTGCCCGCGCCGGCGTAGATCTGGCGGCTCACCAGGAACGGGATCAGCACCTCGGCGTAGTGGCCGAAGTCGTCCCGCCGGCTGGTGAGGTAGTTCTCGTGGCAGCCGTAGGAGTTGCCGGCGGAGTCGGTGTTGTTCTTGAACAGGTAGACCGTGCCGCGGATGCCCTCCTCGCGCAGGCGCTGCTCGGCGCTCACGAGGAGCTGCTCGAGGATGCGCTCGCCGGCCTTGTCGTGCACCACGAGCTCGCGGACGGAGTCGCACTCCGGCGTGGCGTACTCCGGGTGGCTGCCGACGTCGAGGTAGAGCCGGGCGCCGTTGGCCAGGAAGACGTTGGAGCTGCGGCCCCACGAGACGACGCGGCGGAAGAGGTAGCGGGCGACCTCGTCGGGGCTCAGCCGACGTTGGCCGCGAGAGGTGCAGGTGACGCCGTACTCGTTCTCGAGGCCGTAGATGCGGCGTTCCACGGCGTCACCGTACCGGCGTGCGGCGGGCCTGCCATGCCACCACCCGAAGGGGCCAGCTGCGCCCCGGGCGACGTCACCGCGACGACGTCGCCCGGTTCGCGATCAGATGCTGGTGCAGGACTCGCTGAGGGCGGACTGCAGGTCCTGCGACGGGTACTTGCTGTCGAGCTCGCCGAAGGAGTCGCCGACGGCGGTCGCCTCCTCCTGGAAGGTCTGGCCGAGGGCCTCGACCTGCTCCTGGAAGGCGGTGGGGTCGTCGGTCGGGACGGCCTCGGCCTCGGCGCCGGCGTCCTCGATGGCGGTCTTGAACTCCTCGAACTTGCCGGTCAGGTCCTCGACGAGGCCCTCGCCGTCCTCGATGTCGGGCGAGCCGCTGTCGGCCAGCACGCCGATGAGGGTGTCGGTCTCGGCCGCCGCGGTGTCGAAGAGGTCGACGAACGCCGCCTTGGCGCCCTCGAGGTCGCCGGGCGTGATGCCCTCGCTCACCTGGGCGCCGGCCTCCTGGATCTGGCCGATCCAGGTGTCGAAGCCGCCGCAGAAGTCCTCGGCCCAGTCCTCCACCGGCACGGCGTCGCCCGACGCCTCCTCCTCGGTGGTGGTGGTCTCATCGCCGTCGGCCTCCGTCGTGGTCTCGTCGGCGGGGGCCTCGGTGGTGGTCGGGGCAGCGGCCGTCGTGTCGCTGGCGTCGTCCTCGCCCGACGCGCCGCACCCGGCGAGGGCGACGACGGCCAGGACGGCGAGGAGGGTGGCGGTGGGCTTGCGCATGGACGACGGCTCCGGTCGGTGGGTGGTCGGCCGCAGGCTACTCAGCGCCGCGCCCGTCGCCGTTCGGGTGACCGCTCCGGGCGGTCCTCGCTAGCTGTAGTGACCCGGTAGATCGTTGACGCGGCTGATGGGCGGGCCGCCGACGGCGGTGTGGTGTCGGTGATGGTTGTAGAGGTGGAGCCAGTCGTCCAGTGCTGCGACTCGTTCGGCCTCTGACAGGTAGGGCC
>DATAGR010000546.1:0-1591 GCA_036263575.1 Aquihabitans sp.
GTCGAGGGCCTGGGTGCCGACCGAGCCGGTGGACCCGGCCAGCGAGATGGTGGTGGTCACCGGTGGCCCCCGGCGCCGATCAGGCGCCGAGGCGGCCCAGGGTGACCGCCAGCCAGTAGACGGTCGGCAGCACGAACAACATGCTGTCGAAGCGGTCGAGGACGCCGCCGTGGCCCGGCAGCACCGATGACATGTCCTTCACGCCCAGGTCCCGCTTGAGCAGGGACTGGCACAGGTCGCCGAGCGGGGCGGCGGCCGCCACGCCGAGGCCGAGCACGAACGCCGGACCCGGGCCGGCCCACGGGCCGAGCTCGATGATCCCGACCACGACCAGCATCACGACCACGGCCAGGCCCATGCCGCCCACGAGGCCCTCGAGGGTCTTGTTGGGGCTGGCCGACGACAGCGGCCGGTGGCCCATGTAGCGGCCGATGAAGTAGCCACCGATGTCGTAGGCGACCGTGGCGAGCACGGCGGCGAGGAACAGGCCCCGACCGTCGGGCAGGCGCAGGATGCCGGCGCCGGCCGAGCCGAGGCCGCCGATCCACAGCACCCCGAGCAGGGTGGCGCCCGAGCCCTCCAGGACCCGTGGGTCCCTCCCGCCGGCGCCGCTCAGGTACCAGACCAGGACCGCGGCCACCGTCAGGAACGTGACCAGGGCGAACGCCTGGGGCCCACGCCAGTAGACGGCGAGGGGGAACATCACGGTCGCGCCGACGCCCAGCAGGGTCGCCGCCTCCCAGCCGACCTTGCGCAGGACGCCGAAGTACTCGACGGCGGCGAGGCCCAGCACCGCGGCCACGAGCACGACGGCGAACCGGGAGCCGAGGGCCAGCAGCAGCATGCCCGCCGCCACCAGGCCGACGCCCACGGCCACGGCCGTCGCCAGGTCGCGGTCGCCCCCGGGGGGGCCGTGGTCGCCGTCGTCGGGACCGGCGCCCTCGTAGGTGTCGTCGAAGGTCTCGTCGTCGTAGCGATCGTCGTCGTCGCGGTCGTCGTCGTCGTCGGCGTAGGCGGCCGCCTCGGTCCGGATCACGTCGTCGTGGTCGGCGTCGTCGTGGTCGCCCTCCGACCAGTCGTCATCGTCCTTCCAGGCCTCGTCGGCCGGCCAGCTGCCGGCCGCGACCGCACCGGCGGCCGGGGCGATGGCGTCGCCCGAGGCGCTCCAGTCGTCGTCGCCGGTCTCGAAGCGGGGGGCGACGTCGGGCGCATCGCCCGTGCGCTCCTCGACCCGCTCGGCGAGGTCGTCGAAGCCGAAGTACTCCTCGTGGCTGGGCTCGGCGTCCTGGTCGCCCAGGGCCCCGATGCGCACCTCGTCGCTGGCGCCGGCGAGGCGCTCCATGAAGCCGTCGTCGCCCCAGTCGTCGTCGGCGTCGCGCCAGCGCGGGGTCGAGGTGGCGAAGGAGGACCAGGCGTCGAGGTCGTCGCCGTCGTCGCCCAGCAGCGGGGCGTCGTCGCCGATCAGCACGGCAGGGACCTCACCGGTGGGCGGCTCGGTCCAGTGCGGCAGCTCGACGGGTCCGGTGACGGGGTCGGGCGCCGGCTGCACCGGCGGGCGCTCGATGCGCGTGGGATCGGCGCTGGCGTCGAG
>DATAGR010000547.1:0-12080 GCA_036263575.1 Aquihabitans sp.
GGGGCACCGGCACCCCGATCCACCTCCTCGCCTCCGAGGTCGACGCCGCCCTGCCCGGCGCCTGGACCGGCGTGGCGTCCACCGCCGGGTGGGGCACGTGGTCGGTCCACTGGCGGACGCCCGTCTGAGGATCACCTGGCCCGGGCCTCGACGGCCCGAACGTGCGTTCGGTACCATCGGCCCATGTCGTCCCGCACACCGCTCACCGGCTCGGCCCAGCTGCGGTGGGAGCTGGCCGACGAACCGGCGCCCCAGGGCGCGCTGTTCGAGGGCGTCCGACGCGAGGTCGGCACCGGCGAGTTCCGGGGCATGGAGTTCCTCCACGTCGAGGCCAAGCGCGTCCTGAACGAGGTCAAGGGGAGCGGGCCGGGCAACCCCGGCGGGCTGCCGTTCCGCTGGACGGTGAACCCCTACCGGGGGTGCTCGCACGCCTGCAGCTACTGCTTCGCCCGGCCGACCCACACGTACCTGGGGCTCGATGCCGGCACGGACTTCGACCAGCGCGTGGTGGTTAAGGTCAACGCGGTGGAGCGGCTGCGGGCCGAGCTCCACCCGGCGCGCTGGGCGGGGGAGCTGGTCGCCATGGGCACCAACACCGACCCGTACCAGCGCTGCGAGGGGAAGTACCGGCTCACGCGCGGGTTGGTCCGCACGCTGCTCGAGGCCGGCAACCCGTTCTCGATCCTCACCAAGAGCACGCTCATCCTGCGCGACCTCGACCTGCTCGGCGAGGCCGCCCGGCGGGGGCTGGTCCGGGTCTCGCTGTCCATCGGCACGGTCGACGAGGCGGTGTGGCGGGCCACCGAACCCGGGACGCCGCCGCCCGCCCGGCGGCT
Organism: Aquihabitans sp.; assembly: GCA_036263575.1. GTDB lineage: Bacteria > Actinomycetota > Acidimicrobiia > Acidimicrobiales > Iamiaceae > Aquihabitans. The sequence continues at coordinate 837 of DATAGR010000547.1, forward strand.
CCGCGCCGTGGAGCAGCTGCGTGCCGCAGGCGTGCCGTGCGGTGTCCTCATCGCCCCGATCCTCCCCGGCGTCTCCGACGGCGACGACCAGCTCGCCGCCGTGGGGCGTGCGGTCGTGGAGGCCGGCGCCATCTCGGTCGGGCACGTCGTGCTCCACCTGCGCCACCAGGAGGTCCGTGACATCTACCTCGAGCGGCTGGCGACCACCTTCCCCGAGGCGGCGGTGGACACGGCGAGCCGCTACGTCGGCCGCACCGCGCCGAAGGCCGACCGGGAGCGCATCGCCGCCACGTTGCGAGCCGCGATCGAGGCGGCGGGCGGCCACCTCGGCGCCATGGAGCCCCCGCTGCCGGAGGCGCCCGCGGTGCGGACCCCGGCGGTCGAACCGCCGTCCGCCGACCAGCTCGCCCTCCCGCTCTGATCGAGGTCACGGTCGAGAGGGGAGGGGCCGTGGTGCGGGCGGTCCCGACGGGCATGCTGGCGCCGTGACCCGTGACCTGCAGTCCCTCCGCGAGCGCTACGACCGTGGCGTGCTGCGGCGTGCCGACCTGGCCGCCGACCCCATCGAGCAGTTCGGTCACTGGTGGGACGAGTGGATGGGCGTGCCGCGCTACGACGCCGCCGCCTGCGTCCTCGCCACCGCCGGCGCCGACGGCACACCGACGGCGCGCTACGTGCTGTGCCGGGGGTTCGACGAGCGGGGCTTCGAGCTCTACACGAACCAGGAGAGCCGCAAGGCCCGGGACCTGCGCGACAACCCCCGGGCGGCGCTGGTGTTCGGCTGGCTGGAGGAGAACCGCCAGGTGCGGGTGGAGGGGCCGGTCAGCCTCATCGAGGACGACGTCGCCGACGCCTACTGGGCCTCACGACCGCGCGGCAGCCAGCTCGGCGGCTGGGCGTCCGACCAGAGCGAGGTGCTGGCCAGTCGCGACGAGCTGGACCGCCGGCGGGCCGAGGTGGCCGAGCGCTTCGGCGGCGAGGACGACGGCGACCCGATCCCCCGGCCGCCGTTCTGGGGCGGCTACCGGGTGGGCCTCGACCGGGTCGAGTTCTGGCAGGGCCGGGCCGATCGCCTGCACGACCGCTTCGAGTACCGGCGCGATGAGCACCAGCCCGACCGGTGGCGCATCGCCCGCCTCAGCCCCTGAGCGCGGTCCGTGAGCGGTCTGCTCCGCGCGGGCGACGGGCAGGCGCAAGGGGTCCGCCCACCAAGGAGCCCCCATGGCCACCGACCTCACCGGAACGACCGTCGCCTTCCTTGCCACCGAGGGCGTCGAACGGGTGGAGCTCACCGACCCGTGGGACGCGCTGAAGGGCGCCGGCGCCACCGTGCACCTGGTGTCGCCCGAACCGGAGGTGCAGTCGTTCGACCACCTCGACAAGGCGGCGTCGTTCCCGACCGACCGCAAGGTGGCCGACGCCAACCCCGGCGCCTACGACGCCCTCGTCCTGCCCGGCGGCGTGGCGAACCCGGACCAGCTCCGCACCGACGAGATCGCCGTCGGGTTCGTGAAGGCCTTCACCGACGCCGGCAAGCCGGTGTTCGCCATCTGCCACGCGCCCTGGACGTTGATCGAGGCCGACGCGGTGCGGGGCCGCTGCGTCACGTCGTGGCCGAGCCTGCAGACCGACCTCCGCAACGCCGGCGCCGAGTGGCAGGACGACGAGCTCGTCGTCTGCGAGCACGGGCCGGGCCTGCTGGTCACGAGCCGCAACCCCGACGACCTCCCGGCCTTCACGGCCAAGCTGGTCGAGGTGCTCGACGGCCTCGAGCTGCGGGCGACGGGCAACACCTGATCCGCCCACGCGGCGGCGGTCGGCGGCCGGCGGCTCAGTCGCCGTCGAGCAGGCGCTGCACCAGGCGCTCGGGGCGGTCGAGCCACCGGGTCGGGCGGGTGCGGGGCCACAGCTCGGCCAGGTGCCCCGACCGGTAGGCCTCGGGCACCGCCGGGTGGACGTAGGACTCCCGGCAGACCGTGCGGGTGTTGCCGAGCACCTCGGCGGCCACGTCGTAGGCGGCCAGCACGGCCTTCTCGGCCTGGGCCTCGCTCTCCGCCGGCCGGGTGATCACCAGCGCGGCGGCGGCCGACACCGTGCCGCCCCACGTGCGGAAGTGCTTGGCGGTCACCCCCTGCCCGATGACCTCGCGCAGGTAGGTGTTGACGTCGGTCGACGTGACGTCGTGGACGCCGTCCTCGCCGCGGTAGGTGAAGAGGTCCTGGCCGCCGAGCTCGGAGCACGCCTTCACGACCTGGGCCAGGCGCTGATCCTCCACGTACACGTTCCGGGCCAGGCCACCCTTGGCGGTGAAGTCGAAGGCGATGCAGCCGCCCTCGACGTCGACGTGGTCCGGCAGCATGGTCGTGAGCCCGTACGACTCGTTCTCGGCGGCATAGGCCTCGTTGCCGACCCGGATGAGCGTCTGGTCGAGGAGGCGCACCACCAGGGCGAGGACCTTCTCCCGTGGGAGGTTCCGGCGGCGGAGGTCGGCGTCGACCCGCTCGCGCAGGCACGGCAGGGCGTCGGCGAAGGTGGGGAGCGAGCTGAACTTGTCCTCCGAGCGGACCCGGCTCCACTCCGGGTGGTAGCGGTACTGCTTGCGGCCCTTGTCGTCGCGGCCGGTGGCGAGGATGTGGCCGTCGGGGCTGGGGCACACCCAGACGTCGGTCCACGCCGGTGGGATGGCCAGCGACGCGATCCGCGCCCGCTCCCCCGGGTCGCTCAGCACGGTGCCGTCCGGTAGCTCGTAGCTGAACCCCTTGCCCCGCTTGCGCCGGCGGATGCCGGGCGCCTCGTCGGAGACGTAGGTCAGCCCCGCGGTCTCGGCGGTCGCGAGGGACAGGTCGGGGTCGGTCACCGCGCTCGGCTCTGCCCGACGGGGGTGGGCAACAGACCCCGGGGGCCGGCGGGACCTCCGGGCGGGCGAAGCGCACGCGACCGGTGGCCCCGCGTCAGCGCAGGGCCGGTGCCACCTCCTCGGCCACCAGGCGGAGGTGGTCGAGGTCGGTCAGGTCGAGCACCTGGAGGTAGGCGCGGGTGGCGCCGAGCTCGGCGTAGCGGCCCAGCTTGTCGACCACCTCGGCGGGCGTGCCCGCAGCGCCGTTCTCGCGGAGCTCGGCCGGCTCCCGACCGATGGCGGCGGCCCGCCGGGTGACCTCGGCCTCGTCGGCGCCGATGCAGAGCACCTGCGCCGCCGAGTACGCCATGGAACCGGCGTCGCGGCCGGCGGCCTCGACCGCGGCGCGCACCCGATCGAACTGGGCAGCCGTCGCCCCGACGTCGCTGAACGGCACGTTGAACTCGTCGGCGAAGCGCGCCGCCAGCGCCGGCGTGCGCTTCGGCCCGTGGCCGCCGATGACGATCGGCGGGCGGGGCGACTGCACCGGCTTGGGGAGGCCCGTGCCGCCGGCGACCTGGTAGTGCGCCCCGTCGTGGGCGAACGAGCCCACCTGCTCGGTGGCCCACAGGCCGGTCACGATCTCGAGCTGCTCCTCCAGGCGGTCGAAGCGCTCGCCCGTGGCGGGGAACGGGATGCCGAAGGCGGTGTGCTCGGCCTCGAACCACCCGGCGCCCAGGCCCAGCTCGATCCGACCGCCGCTCATGGCGTCGACCGTCGCCACCGTCACGGCGAGCGGCCCCGGCAGCCGGAACGTGGCCGAGGTGACGAGCGTGCCGAGGCGGATGGTCGACGTGTCGCGCGCCAGCCCGGCGAGGGTGATCCACGCGTCGGTGGGGCCCGGACCCGGTTCGCCGCCCATGTGCAGGAAGTGGTCCGAGCGGAAGAAGGCGCCGAACCCCAGCGCCTCGGCCTCGAGGGCCACGGCGAGCAGGTCGTCGTAGGTGGCGCCCTGCTGGGGCTCGGTGAAGATGCGCAGTTCCATCCGGCGACGGTACCGCCGGGCCGCGGCGCCGGGGCCGGTCAGTCGGTGCGGTCGTGGCGCGCGCTGCGATCAGCCCGCACCAGGGCGCCGAGCACCACGAGCGTGACCACCAGGCCCAGCACCAGCGCGGCCTGCACCGGGTCGACGCCGACCAACCGCTCCGACAGGTCCGAGGACCAGCCGGTGACCAGGTCGACCGGGCCCTGGCCCGACGATCGGCCGCTGCGCACGAGGCGGATCTCGTAGACGCCGTACCAGGCGAGGTAGGTGCCCATCAGCACCATCAGCGCGCCCGACGCCCGCTGGACGTACGGCAGGGCGCGCCGCAGGCCGGTGACCAGGCCCCGCCGGGCGAGGGCGAGGGCGACGGTGACCACCATGAGCAGCAGGGCCATGCCGGCGCCGTAGGCGACGAACGTGGCCACGCCGGCGGCGAACGACTGCCGGGAGAAGGTCGAGGCCACGACGCTGGTGAAGGGGCCGATGGTGCACGACAGCGAGGCGATGGCGTACGACAGGCCGAACAGGAACATGGACCCGAGGCCGCGGTCGCGGCCACCGCGGTCCAGGCGGGGCAGCGCCAGACGGGGCGTCCAGCCGGTGAGGAAGCGCAGGCCGAGCGCCACCAGCACCAGCCCGATCACGACCGTCAGGTACGGCGAGGCCTCGCCGACCCCGAACGACGTCCACGAGACCAGCGCGCCGGCCACTGCGAAGAGCACGAGGAAGCCGGCGGAGACCACGGCGCCGACGACGAGGGCACGGACCAGCCCGGCGGTCGCGTGGTCGCCGTCGCCGGTGGTCGCCCCCTCGATCCCGAGGAAGTAGCCGAGGTAGGCGGGCAGCATGGCGAAGCCGCACGGGTTGACCGTGGCGACCATGCCGGCGGTGAACGCCAAGGCGAAGGGGGCGTCGATCACGGCCGTGGCCCCATCAGGCGGCGTGGGCGTCCAGCCACCCCTGGAGCTCCTCGGCCGAGGAGAAGGCGCCGGTCTTGGACGCCACGACCTCGCCGTCGGTGGTGAGGATGAAGGTCGTGGGCATCCCGGCGCCCTTCGCCGCGTAGAAGAAGTCGCCCGTGGGGTCCTGCACCCACTGGTAGGTGATGCCCGTGCGCTCGGCCATCACCTTGGCCTTGTCGACCTGGTCCTGGGTGTCGACGCCGACGAACGTGAGGTCCGGGTTGGCCTGGTGGGCCGCCTCGAGCAGCGGCATCTCGTCGATGCAGGGCACGCAGCTCTGCGCCCACAGGTTCACGACCATGGGCTGGTCGGTGCGCAGGGCGGCGAGGGTGGTGGGCTCGCCGGCGACGGTGAGCACCTCGGTGGCCAGGAGGTCGTCGGCGTCGACCTCGGTGGTGAGCTCGATCGCGTCGGGACCGCCGGCGCGACCGTCGTCCTCGTCGTCGAGCACGACCGACGCCACCAGCGCGGCGGCGATGGCGGCGACGAGGGCCAGGCAGGCGCAGATCGCGATGGTGCGGGCGCCCAGCCGGCGGGTGCGGCGCGGCCGGCCGGTCGGCGCCGCCGGTGGGGTGGCGTCGTCGTCCGGCGCACTGGGCGCCGCCACGGTGTCCGCTTCGTGGTCCATCGCACCCTCGACGGTACCGGCGCCACCCCCCACGACGCCCATCGCGGCCGGCATCGGCGGGCCCGGCGCGCCACCCGGCTCGGGCCCGGGCGCGCCACCGGCGCCGACCGCAGGAGCATCGCTCCTCCAGCCGGCGCCGGTGTCGATCGACCGCCAGGCGGGTCCGGGCTCATCGTGGGCGTCGGTGCGCCCCTCTGCCACCCGTATCGCTCGGCGCCCCGGGGTGCGCCGCGGTCGCTGCCCGATCCACCCCGGGCCCCTCCGGTCACGCGGACCGGAGGTGCTCCGGGATGGGGATGTCGGGCAGCTGGTCCTCGGGGCGGGCGACCTTGGGGGGTCGCCCGCGCCGACGCTTCGAGGCGAGGATCCGGCCGTTCAGGAACAGCTGGCCGCCCCACACGCCCCAGGGCTCCCGACGCCGCATGGCGCCCTCGAGGCACAGGGCCATCACCGGGCAGGCGCCGCACAGCCGCTTGGCGGCGGCGATGTCCTGCAGCTCCTCGGAGAAGAAGAGCGCCGTGAGGCCGGCACCGCCGGTGGCGCAGGAGGCGTCGGCCCACCAGGACCGGTCCTCGTCGTCGTCTGCTCGGTGTTCGTGCTCCGGTGCGGCCAGCATCGGGTTCTCCCTGTCTCGTGTGCTCTGGGTGGGTCAGTCGGGTGGTCGGTGTGGGTGGTGCATGGGGTCTCAGTGGATCCTCGGGTCGTGGTCGTGCCCGAACGAGGACCGGAAAAGGCGAAAGGCCGCCGGGTGAACCCGGCGGCCTTTCGGAGGTCTTCGTTCGATCTGGGCGGTGTGCCTAGCTCGAACCCTCCGTCGGCCGACGGGTGATGCCCTCGAAGGACGGCTTCACCACGTAGGTGGCGGCGGTCGGCATGGGGGCGATCACGGTGAGGTGATGGCGGACCCGTGCCGACACGGCGTCGGTGGCGGACCAGCGCGCGGCGGGCGCGACGCGACCAGCGGCCACCGGGCCCTGGTTGAGGTGCGTCATGCTTGCCATCGGAGTGCTCCGGGGTCGCGTGCTGGTCGGGGACGAGCTGCGCCCCGTCGGGGCGCCGTTGCATGGCACCACGGCACGGCCGCGCTCGTCAATCGAATTAACGAAAGAATCTCGGAGATCTGACGCCGGCGGCCCGAAGACGGGCGTCGCGGTCAGGCGGAGGGGTCGGGCGCCGCCGGCGGCGCACCCCCCGGGACGGCCTCGTCGCCATCGCTCCCGTCGCCATCGGCCTCGACCGCAGCCGCGACGGCCTCGGCCGGCACGAAGAGGTGCTCGCGGTAGAACGCGAGCTCGCTGATGCTCTCGCGGATGTCGTCGAGGGCCCGGTGGGCGGTGGCCTTCCGGGGTTGGGCGGCCAGCGCCGCCGGGTACCAGCGGCGGGCCAGCTCCTTGAGCGACGACACGTCGATCGACCGGTAGTGGAGGTGGTCCTCGATCTCGGGGAGGTAGCGCACGAGGAAGCGGCGATCGGTGCCGATCGAGTTGCCGCAGAGCGGCACCGAGCGGCGATCGGGCACGTGCTCCTTGATGAAGGCGAGCGTCTGGCGCCCGGCCTCCTCGAGGGACGTCGTCGACGCCTTGATCTGCTCGAGCAGGCCCGAGGACGTGTGCATCTCGACGACCACGGCGTCCATCTCGGCCAGCGCCTCGTCGGGCTGGTGGACGACGAGGTCGGGGCCCTCGGCCACGATGTTGAGGTCGTCGTCGGTGATGAGCGTGGCGATCTCGACGATGACGTGGCGGTCGGCGTCGAGGCCGGTCATCTCGAGGTCCATCCAGACGAGCACCGGGCGAGGTTAGGCGCGACCGCTCCTGCGGCCCGCCGCTACGGTGCGCCGGTGCTGCGCGTGCCGGTCATCCGCCTCGACCCGCAGCTGCCGCTGCCCAGCTACGCCCGTGCCGGCGACGCCGGCGCCGACCTGCTGGCGCGCGAGCCCGCCGAGCTGGCCCCGGGCGGCGGTCGAGCCCTCATCCCGACCGGCATCGCGCTGGCGCTGCCCGTCGGCACCGCCGGCTTCGTGCAGCCGCGCAGCGGCCTCGCGCTGCGCCACGGCGTGACGTGCCTCAACACGCCGGGCCTCATCGACAGCGGCTACCGCGACGAGCTGCGCGTGCTGCTCGTGAACCTGGATCCCGAGGTGCCGTTCACGGTGGCGCGTGGGGACCGCATCGCCCAGCTGGTGATCCAGCGGGTCGAGCACGCCGAGCTGGTCGTGGTCGACGAGCTGCCGCCCTCCGAGCGCGGCACCGGGGGGTTCGGCTCCACCGGCTGACGCGCCGCCCGCCGGGTGCGTCCGCCGCCGCCGCCCTCGTACCCTGGACCCATGTTGCCCGCCGCGCCGACGCCCGATCGCCGCGTGGCGACGTCGCTCGACCACCTGCCGACCGGCCGGCGCAGCATCCTGGTCGCGCTGAAGCGCCGGGGCGACGCGTCGGCCGACGAGCTCGCCGCCGACCTGGGCGTCACCGTGAGCGCGGTGCGCCAGCACCTCGCCGCCCTGGCCGAGGCCGGCCTGGTGACCCACGAGCGCGTCCGCACCGGGCCGGGCCGGCCGCGCCACGCCCACCGCCTCACCCCGGCGGCCGGCGAGCTGTTCCCCCGCGCCTACGCCGAGCTCACCACCGAGCTGCTCGCCTGCGTGGAGGACGAGGACCCCGAGATGCTCGAGCGCGTCTTCGAGCGCCGTCGCCGGCGCCGGGTCGAGCGCACGCTCGCCCGCATGGAGGGGCAGGACCTCGCCGGTCGCGTGCGGACGCTGACCGCCGTGCTCGACGAGGACGGCTACGTCGCCGAGGCCACCGACCTGGGCGACGGCGCCTTCCGCGTGGTCGAGCACAACTGCGCCATCCTCAACGTGGCCCTCCGGTACGGGGCGGCCTGCGGCACCGAGATCTCGTTCATCCGGGAGGTGCTTCCCGAGGCCGAGGTCGAGCGCACGCAGCACCTCCTCGACGGCAGCCACGTCTGCGGCTACTCCATCGTCGCCCGCTGAGCCCCGCCCCCGCCGGGATCGTCCGCTCCGGGCGCCTCGTCGCCCCGCGCCTCGGCCTCGAGCACGGCGCGGAACTGCTGGAGGCACCGGGCGAGCAGCCGCGACACGTGCATCTGCGAGATGCCCAGGCGGTCGGCGATCTCGCTCTGGGTCATCTCCTCGTAGAAGCGCAGGCGGATCATGAGCTGCTCGCGCGGCGCCAGGGTGGCGAGCAGCCGCTCCACGAGGAGGCGGTCCTCGATCTGGAAGAGCGTGGCGTCGGAGCCGCCGAGGTGGTCCACGGCGGGGGCGGCGTCCCCGTCGACGCCCGGTGCGTCGAGCGACGCCGACCGGTAGGCCTGGGCCGCCTCCATGGCCTCGAGCACCTCCTCCGGTGACGTCCTCGCAGCCAGCGCCAGCTCGGCGATGGTGGGCGAGCGCCCGTGGCGGTGCGTCAGCTCGCCGACCAGGACGTTGAGCCGGACGTGGAGCTCCTGCACCCGCCGGGGCACCCGGACCGACCAGCCCTTGTCGCGGAAGTGGCGCTTGAGCTCGCCGATGATCGTCGGGGTGGCGAACGTCGAGAACTCGAGGCCGCGCTCCGGCTCGAAGCGCTCGACGGCCTTGAGCAGGCCGAGCGACGCCACCTGGACGAGGTCGTCGTGGGGGACCCCCCGGTTGCCGAAGCGCCGGGCCAGGTGGACCGCGAGCCGCAGGTGGGCCTGCACGAGCTCGTCGCGCACGGCCGGGTCGCCCGTGTGGCGGTGGTCGTCGAACAACCGGCGCAGCCGGGCCCGTTCCTCATCGGAGATGGTCAAGGGCTACGGCCGCCGTCGCTTCACGACCACGATCGCGGCCGGATCGGTCCCCAGGTCGACCTCGTCGACGACGGCGGTGAGGATCTGCCGGCTGAGGTCGCCCACCGCACCCAGCGGCCCGGGCGGTTCGAGGCCGGCCTCCACCCGCAGCGCGGCGACGCTGACCTCGCACCGGAACACGAGCCGGCTGCCGGTGGCACCCGGCGCGTCGAGCAGGAGGCTGCACACCTCGCCGACGGCGATGCGGAGGTCCTCGATCTCGTCGTACGAGAACCCCACCCGGGTCGCGAGCCCGGCGACCGCCAGCCGGGCCACCCGCGCGTACGCCGCCACCGCCGGCAGCGTCAGCCGGATCTCCTCGACCTGCTCCAGCTCGGGTTCTCCAGCCACGACGCCGGTCATGGTACGGCGCCGTCGGCACCGTCGCCGCCGCTCGCCCCTCCGGGTGGCTCCCCGCCGATCGGCTCGCGGACGACGTCGGCGGGGTCCTTGTCGAGGCGCAGACCGAGGTAGGAGGGGTGGCGCAGCCGGGCCTCGGCCGACCACTCCGCGAACGCGACCTCCGCCACCAGCTCGGGCCGCACCCAGCGGGCGGTGCGGCGGATCGGGGCGGGTGGCGCCGGGGAGAAGGGGCAGTCGTCCGTGGCCAGATCGGCGAGGCGGCCTCGGAGCTCGGTGAGGGCGGCGTCGTCGAAGCCGGTCCCGACGCCGCCGGCGTAGCGGAGCGGGCGGCCCGGCGCCGTGGGGTCGTGGACCCCCACCAGCAGCGATCCGAAGGTGCCCGACCGGCCGCCCTCGCCGGCGCTCCAACCGCCGACCACCACCTCCTGCTGCCGGCGGACCTTGCACTTCCGCCAGCTCGCCGAGCGCCGTCCCGGCAGGTACGGGCTGTCCATGCGCTTGGCCATGATCCCCTCCAGGCCCTGCCGGGCCGCGGCGGCGAAGAGGGCGGCGCCGTCGCCGATCTGGTGGGCGGGGACCGACCAGCACCCGGCCGGCTCGACCAGGCCGGCCAGCAGGCGCCGGCGGTCGAGGTAGGGCAGGTCCACGGTGCGGGCGCCGTCGACCTCGAGCAGGTCGAACACCACGTACGACAGCGGCACCTGGGCGAGGAGCCGGGCCACGCGGGCCGGGTCGCTGACGTGCATGCGGGCCTGGAGCCGCTGGAAGTCCGAGCGGCCGGCGTCGTCGAAGGCGACCACCTCGCCGTCGAGGACGGCCCGGTGCCCGGCGAGGTGGTCGGCCAGGTCGTGGAGCTCGGGGAAGCGGGTGGTGACGTCGATGGCGTTGCCGCTGGCGAGCCGGACCTCGTCGGGCGCCACCGTGGCCAGGATGCGCATGCCGTCCCACTTGACCTCGTAGGCCCACCCGGTGTCGTCGGTCGGCACCGGCCCCGACACCGCCCGCATGGGGGCCAGGGGCGGGAGGCGGTCGGCCACGGCTCAGGCGCCGACGGCCACGGTGACGGCGACGTCGAGCTGCTGGGTGAGCGCCGCCGCCGGCTCGGTGCCACGCACCAGCTCCAGCTCCTGCGTGCCGGTGAGGGTGGAGGTCGCGCTGGCCACCAGCGCATCGAGCTCCAGCGACCCGCTGCCGGTGCCGGCGACGTCCGACGACACCAGCCGGGCCGTGGTGCCCTCCGGCAGGCCGGCGAGGGCCTGCTCGGCCGCCCGCTGCGTCGTCGTCACGTCGTAGGCGACGCCGGTGTCGGTCAGCTTCGTGACCTCGTACGTGGTGACCTGGTCGAGCGTCACCCCGGCGAGGGTGGTCCGGCCGGTCGTGCGCCAGCGTCCCCCGACGCCGATGGGCTCATCGGGGAGGGGCACGGCCAGCGCCGGGAGCTGCTGCTCGAACTGCTGCAGCGTCGCGAGGACCGACGGGTCGACGTCGGCGGGGACGTCGTAGGCGAAGGACCGGAACGCGCCCTTGGGGGTGACCCGGCCGGTGCCGCCCAACCCGACCAGCTCCTGGAGGGCGACGG
>DATAGR010000548.1:0-2742 GCA_036263575.1 Aquihabitans sp.
ATCTCGTCGAGCTCGACGCCGAGGGCTCGGGCCATGAGGCGGATCTGGCCGCCCCACACCATGGTCGGCACCGAGGGCGCCACCATCGGCGGCTCGTAGTCCATCGGCTGGCCCATGCCCACGAGGTAGCGCACCGCGTCGGGCTGGTCGTAGGTGGCGTAGTCGAAGATCTCCTGGCACCGGATCTGGTCGATCGTCGAGGCCAGGCCGCTGGCCAGCAGCGGCAGGACGTCGTTCCCCCAACCCGGGTCGATCCCCGAGACGAACAGCGAGCCGCCACCGGCGTCGACCGCGGCCAGCACCGGGTCGCGCAGCGCGGCCGGCGCGCTGGTCGGGTCGTACAGGGCGTAGATCGACGGCGTGACCACGCAGGCGCCGGCGGCGATCGCACGCGTGATGTCCGCGAGGGCGTCGTCGGGCCGGATGTCGCCGGACGCGGCGTACACGACGGCGCGCGGCCCCCGCCCGAGGACGGCCCCCACGTCGTCGGTGGCGCTGACCGCCAGCGTGCGGCCGACATCGCCGAGGTCGCCGGCGTCCCGACCGACCTTCGCCTCGCTGTGCACGAGCACGTCGACCAGCTCGAGGTCCGGGTGGGCGTCGACGGCACGGATGGCGGCCCGCCCCACGTTGCCCGTGCCCCACACCACCGTCGGGATCAGCGCTCGCTCGGCCACGCCGGCGACCCTACCGTCGATCGGGGCCGAAGACCTGACGGACCGTCAGATCCGCTTGGAGCGTAGCGCCGGAGCCCCGCAGCGATTGCTGGTCGAGGTGCGGCCGGTCGCCGATCACGCCGAGCGACGCTTCAGCCTGCGCCAGAGCCAGCCGATCGCCACCGCTGCGCCGGTGGCGATCGGATGCCCTCCACTGATCGCCGCAACATCTGCTGCGGTGGGCCCGCCGCCCCTCGAGTCGTCGACCAGGCCGAGCGGATCGAAGCGGTGCGTCGGCGTTCAGCTGGTGCGCAGGATCCAGCGGTTCTTGCCGACGGCCTTGGCCTCGTAGAGGGCCTCGTCGGCGGCGTGGAGCAGCGCCTCCAGCGGCGTCGGCTCGTCGCCGGGCGCGGTCACGGTCACGCCGACGCTGCAGGTGACCTCGTGGGCCCGGCCGTCGACCTCGATCGGCCGGGCGAGGGCGTCGACCAGCCGGGCGGCGAGGTCGGTCGCCTCGGTCGTGGTGGACAGCTGGGGGCACCAGGCGGCGAACTCGTCGCCGCCGAGGCGAGCGCACGTGTCGTCCGGTCGGAGGCTCGCCCGGAACCGACGGCCGACCGCCTGGAGGATGCGGTCGCCGACGACGTGGCCGTGCCGGTCGTTGAGGCCCTTGAAGTCGTCGAGGTCGCAGAAGAGCAGGGCGGAGATCCCGGCCTCGGTCGTCGACCCGACCGCGTGGGCGAGCTGCGTCCGGTTGGCGAGGCCGGTGAGCGGGTCGGTGGTGGCGGCGGCCACGAGGTCCTGGTGGGTCCGGGCCCACTCGAAGGCCACCTGGGCGAGGCGGGCCGCGGCCTCGAGGTGCCGGGCGTGGGTGGCGAGCAGGTGGCCCGGTCGCTGCCGCCACGAGAGCAGCAACCCGTCCGGGCGGTCGCCCGGGCCGGCGATCGCCATCGCCCACAGCGCGTGCACCCCGGCCGCCGCCGCAGGTGCGGCAAGACGGGCGGGGAGCTCGTCGACCGGGACCTCGCCGGCCGCACCGGTCGCCAGTGACCGGAGCCACCCGTCGTCTGCGCTCGCCAACGCCAGGCCTCCGCCGAGCTCCTGGGGCAGCGACGACGCCGCCGCCACCGCCTCATAGGCGGCGCCCCGCCGGCGCCGGAGCAGGACCGTCTGCGAGTACGGCGCCAGGCCGTCGCACCAGTCGACGATCTGCCGGAACAGCACGCGCAGGTCCTGGCCGGCGAGGAGGGCCTCGAGGAAGGCGGTCAGGCGGGTCGCGGACTCGTACGAACGCCCCCACACCAGGAAGCTGCCGTCGCCGGCGTCGTCGCGGAGGTCGATCCCGCCGAACTCAAGCACCACCCAGCTCCCGTCGGCGTGGCGGGCCCGCAGCACGGCCAGGATCCGCTCGTCGGCGTTGCGGGCCGTCTCGTCCAGCGTGGCCAGCACCACGCCGACGTCGTCGGGGTGCAGCAGGTCGAGCGCGGACGTGCCGGTCAGCTCCTCGGGCGACCGGCCGAGGATGCTCTCGCTCGACCGCCCCACCCACTCGATCTCGCCGTCGCCCCGCAGGGCGACGAACAGCACCATGCCGTCATCGACCAGCCGGCGCACCATGGCCGGGTCGCGGAACGGACCGAGGTCCTCGCCCGGCGCGGGCGCCGTCCCCGGCGAACCTTCGCCCACGGCCCCGATGTGGCGAGCCGAGACCGCGCCCAACTCGGGCGCAGCAGGGGACGAGGCCCGCTCCGGCTCGCGACGGGACCCGGTTGCGGGCGGGGCCGTCGTTGCGCGCGCTACGGCGTTGGACACGATCATGACCGTCGTCCATCGGCGGTCCGGGGTGGACAGTTGAGGCGCACCGGGCGGCGAAGGACGGCCGCAACTCGACCGGATCGCCACCGCCCGGGTCCCGAGCCGGCCCTCGGGTCCGGCTGCTCACCATCAACGACGGGTGGCCGATAGGTGGCGGTGTCCCAGGTCCTGACGCCCCCTGCCCCCGACGTCGCAGCGCCGGACCGACCACGTCGAGCGCCGCTCGTCGCTGCGGCGATCGCAGCCATCCCGGGCCTCGTTGCGCTCGCCG
>DATAGR010000549.1:0-2924 GCA_036263575.1 Aquihabitans sp.
CGAGGTGGATCAGCAGCGGCCGCTCGATGCGGTCCTCCGACAGGAGCTGGGCCGCCCGGCTCGGGTAGTACGCCACCGCGGCCGCCAGGTGCTGGGGCTCCCGGCTGGCGAGGGCAGCCGCCAGCATGCCGCCGTAGCAGAACCCCACGGCGCCCACCGAGGCGGGACCGCCGAGCTCGGCGGCGAGGGCGTCGGCGGTCGTGGTCAGGTCGAGCAGCGCCGACTCGATCGACAGCCGCTCCCACGCCAGGTCCCGACCGCGCTCCATGCCCTCGGCGTCGTAGGCGAGCTCCGCACCTCGCTCCAGGCGGTCGAACAGCGCCGGGGCGACGGCCACGAAGCCCGCCGCCGCCACGGAGTCGGCCACCGAGCGGATGTGGTCGTTGACGCCGAAGATCTCCTGGATCACCACCACGCCGCCGCGGGGCGGCCCGGCGGGGTCGGCCCGGTGGGCGGTGAACGCGTGTCCGTCGGCGGCGGTGAGCTCGATGGTGGCCATGGCCGCCGAAGCTACCCACCGACGCCGGGCCGTGCGGCCGGCCGGCGCCCGCCGTCAGGTGCCGTCGGCCGGGGGCTCCACCGGCGGGTGCGGCTCCGGGCTGCGCGCCGCCACGACGCTGGTGACGATGCCCGTCACGTGGGCCGGCGTCAGCGCCAGGCCCCGGCCGGCCAGGTCGATCACCCGGCGCTGGTCCGGGGTGATGGTGCCGCCGGCGAGGGCGACTCGCACGAGGTCGCCCAGGAGGCGCTCCCGACCGGTGATCTGCAGGCCCTCGGCCAGCGGCGCGACGTACTGCTCGGCGAGGGCGGGGTCGACGGCGGCCACGTCGCTCGCCAGCGTCGCGTCGTCGTAGCCGGGCAAGGCCTCCCGGACGTGGGTCACCGCGGTGGCGGCCATGGGTGCGTCGCCCGCGTCGCCGGTCCGCACGACCATGGCGGTGAGGACCCGCACGGCGTTGCCCAGGATCTGCGACAGGTCGGCCGTGGTGGGCTGGTCGGCGACGTGGGGCTCGTAGCGGGTGTGGCAGGTCGTGCACTCGACCAGCTCGCCCACCTGGTTGAGCGGGAGGACGGGGATCCAGAAGACGGTGAACCACCGGCGGGCGCTGCGCCGGTCGCCCACGCGGTCACCCCCGCAGCGGGGGCAGAAGAACGAGATGGTGCCGGTGGTCCGGAAGCGGATCCGGAAGCCGAAGATGATCAGCATGGCGGCCTCGGGACGGGGACGGGGGACCTGGTCGAACTCTACGGCGGCACCCCGGCCGCCCGACAGGCCCCGAGGGGTGGCCGCGGCTGGTCGGGCGGTGCCGTTCGACGTGGGCCCGGGCGAACGGGGTTGTGGACGGGCGCCGGTACCCTGGCAGGCGCCATGGACGACGCGACCACCACCACCCAGCCCGGACCCGACGCCGACCGGGAGGCGATCACCTCCCCGTTCGCCCCGGCCGAGCCCGAGGCCACGGCGGCCGCCGCCGGGACCGACGCCGTCCCGCTGCGCGTCACCGAGGCGGCGCTGGCCCAGGTGCTGGGCATCCTCGCCGCCGAGGAGGACCCCGACGCCCTCGGCCTGCGGGTCGAGGTCACCGGCAGCCGGGGCGCCGAGTACGCGTACGACCTGTCGTTCGAGGACCGCTCGGCCGCCGAGCCCGACGACCTCGTCTACCGGCAGGGCGATCTCGTCGTCATGATCCCGGTCGACAGCGTCGACCCCCTGTGGGGCGCCACGCTCGACCTGCCCTCGACGGCCGGCCAGGGCGGCCTGGTCATCCGCAACCCGAACCGCCCCGACCCGCTCACCGCCTACGACGTCGAGCTCTCGGGCACGGTCACCGAGCGCATCAACCAGCTGCTCGACCAGTCGATCAACCCCGCCCTCGCCGCCCACGGCGGATTCGCCAAGCTCGAGCAGGTGATCGACGACACCAAGGCCGTCGTCACCATGGGCGGCGGCTGCCAGGGCTGCGCGGTCAGCGCCATGACCCTGCGAGACGGCATCCAGAAGTCGATCCTCGAGCACATCCCCGAGATCACCGAGGTCCTCGACGCCACCGACCACGAGGCCGGCGAGAACCCCTTCTACACCGACGCCTGACCGACCGCCCCAGGCCGGGCGGCGGCCCGCCGGCGGCCCGAGCAACTCGAGGTCACAAGTGGACGCCCAGCGCACGCTTCTGCCCTGACCTCCGGACTTGCGAGGGTCGGGGTCAGCAGTGGACGCCCAGCGCACAGTTGTGCCCTCGGGTGGGGCGGGCGTCAGGCGGCGGCAGCGGCGAGGGCACGCCGCACGGTGTCGACCAAGACCTCGTCGGCGGTCGTCGACGTGAAGTGGAACATGCGCCAGCCGAGGAGGGTCAGCTGGTTGGTGCGCACGCGGTCCTCGTCGAACGCACGGCGGTGCCCGTGGTGGGCCCAGCCGTCGAGCTCGATCCCGACCAGCTCGGGCGGGTACGCCAGGTCGAGCAGCGCGGTCCGGCCGTCGGGGCGGCGGACCGGGTGCTGGAGGACCGGCGCGGGCAGGCCGGCGGCTCGCAGCGCCCGGACGGCTCGCGCCTCGAGCACCGAGTCGCCATGCTCGTCGCCCACACCACGGCGGGCGAGCGACGCCTCCAGCGCCGTCGACCGGGCTCGGCCCGGGCCGGCCGACCGGGCCAGGCAGCTCTGCAGCTCGAGCAGGTGCAGCCTCCCGCTGCGGAGTCCCTCGTCGATCCAGGTCTCGATGGTCTCGGGTGACTGCCCCGCCGCGAGGTCGACGACCGTCCGCGACAGGGTGGCGACGGGAAGGGCGCCGATCGTCGTCGTGTCGAGATCGGGCAGCAGCGCCGTCCGCCGGACCCGGACGCCGTCGAGCCGGACCCGTCGGTCATCGCCTGCGAGCAGCTGGACGGGCCCGCTCCGCTCGACCAGGCCCCACAGGCGCGCCGCGG
>DATAGR010000550.1:0-1801 GCA_036263575.1 Aquihabitans sp.
GCGCGGCGCCTGCGAGCTGATCGGCGTCCTCGCCATCTGAGGCGAGGGCCGCTCAGCAGTCCGTGTCGTTGACCCGCAGGTCGGGCATCACGGTCTTGCAGAACTTGGCCTCGTGCAGGACGGTGCCCGAGGTCCGGGCGCCGGTGAGGTCGGCCCGGCGGAGGTTGGCGCCGGTCAGGTCGGCGCCGGTCAGGTTGGCCCGGCGGAGGTCGGCGCCGCTCAGGTTGGCGCCCGCCAGCACCGCCCCCACGAGCGAGGCGCCGCCGAGCTTGGCCTCGGCGAGGTAGGCGCCCGCCAGGTTGGCCTCGGTGAGGCTGGCGTCGCGGAGGTCGATCCCGTACAGGTTCGCGCCCGACAGGCGGGCGTGGTCCAACTGGGCGCTCGCGCAGTGGGCGTGCGGCTCCAGGCGGTACCCCTTGATCACCCGTGCCTCGGCCACCGCCACCTCCCCGTGGCGCCGGCGTGCTGGTGGCCGGCGTCGAGGATCGACCGTACCCGCCGGCGCGGGGCCGGGTGGACACCTCGGCGTCCGAACTAGCCTGGCTCGTCGGTCGTCCCCGGAGTCGCTGGTGTTCCTGAAGTCGCTGTCCATCAAGGGGTTCAAGTCCTTCGCCGACTCGACCACCCTCGTGATGGAGCCCGGGGTCACCGTCGTGGTGGGCCCGAACGGCAGCGGCAAGTCGAACGTGGTGGACGCCATCGGCTGGGTGCTCGGCGCCCAGGCGCCCAGCGCGGTGCGGTCCCAGAAGATGGACGACGTCATCTTCGCCGGCACCCAGAAGCGGCCGGCGCTGGGCCGGGCCGAGGTGTCGCTCACGATCGACAACAGCGCCGGGCTGCTGCCGATCGAGTTCAACGAGGTCACCATCACGCGGATCCTGTTCCGCACCGGCGACAGCGAGTACTCGATCAACGGGGTGCCGTGCCGCCTGCTCGACATCCAGGAGCTCCTCTCGGACTCCGGCGTCGGGCGCCAGCAGCACGTCATCATCAGCCAGGGCCAGATCGACGCCGTCCTCAACGCCCGCCCCGAGGACCGCCGCCTGATCATCGAGGAGGCGGCCGGCGTCCTGAAGTTCCGCCGCCGCAAGGAGAAGGCAGAGCGGCGGCTGTCGGCCACCGAGGGCAACCTCACCCGGCTCCAGGACCTGCTGCGAGAGGTCCGCCGGCAGCTGCGACCGCTCGAGAAGCAGGCCGACGCCGCGCGCCGCCACGGCGACGTCGTCGGCGAGCTCACCACCCTGCGGGTCCACCTGGCGGGCCTCGAGCTCACCCGCCTGCGGGCTCGCCTCGAGCAAGGCCAGCGCACCCGCCGCGGTCTCGAGGTCGACGAGCGCGAGGTGCGCGACCGCCTTCGCCGGCTCGACGCCGAGGTCCTCGCGACCGAGGCCCGCCTGTCGGCCATGGGCGGCGACGACCTGGGCGATGCGCTGGTGCGCTTCGAGTCGCTCCGCGAGAAGGCCCGTGGCCTGGCCGCCGTGCTGGCCGAGCGCAGCCGCGGCATCGAGCGCGACCGGGGGGCATCGGTCGACGCCGACGTCACCGCCAACCTGGAGGCCGACGCCGCCCGTCTGCTCGAGGAGCTCCGCGAGGTGGAGGCCCTCGGTGCCGAGCTGGCACCGGCGGCCGACGAGCTGGCCCGGGCCGAGTCCGACCTGGCCGCCGCACGCGAGGCCTTCCAGCGGGACTGGTCGGAGGGCGCGCCCACGGTCACGGGGGCGGCGGCCGAGGCGCGCGGCGAGCTGGCGGCGGTGCGGGCCGGCGTCGACCGCAGCCAGGCCGAGGCCGAACGGGGTCGCAC
>DATAGR010000551.1:0-9189 GCA_036263575.1 Aquihabitans sp.
CGAAGAGGTCAACGAGGAGCAGGGCGTACGCGAGGCCATGTTGGCGGTGGGCGACTCGGGCAGCTGCATCCAGCTCCTCGCCCCGCTCACCCCGGACTCGACGATCGCCAAGTTCATCGGCCGGTCGGGACCCGGCATCCAGCAGATGGCCTACCGGGTCACCGACATCGACGAGGTCTCGGCCACCCTCCGCTCCCGCGGCGTGCGCCTCCTCTACGACGCCCCGAAGAACGGCACCGCCGGCTCCCGCGTGAACTTCATCCACCCCCCGGTCGCGGGCGGCGTGCTGGTCGAGCTGGTGCAGCCCGGCGCCGGGCACTGATCTCACGAGGGCCCGAGGGCCCGGCCGCCCGACCGGTCGGTCCTACTCCTCGACCAGCTGGACGAGGGTCCCGAACATGGTGTGCGGGTGGATGAACGCGGTCGTCGAGCCGCGCACGCCGCGCCGCGGCTCGTGGTCCACGACCTCGTGGCCGGCCGCGATCATCGCAGCCAGCGCCGCCGCGCAGTCGTCCACCCGGTAGCCGACGTGGTGCAGGCCCGGCCCGCGCTCGGCGAGGAAACGGGCGAGCAAAGAGTCGTCCGAGGTCGGGGCCATCAGGTGCACGTAGCTCTCGGCGACCTTCAGGAGGGCGACCTCGACGGCGTCGGCCTCGAGCACCTCGCGGTGGTCGACCCACACGCCGAAGGTCTCACGGTGCTCGTCGATCGCCTCGTCGAGGTCGTGGACGGCGATGGCGACGTGGTCGATCTCGGTGAGCAGCCACGCCGGCTGCGCCGTGTCGTCGGAGCGGAAGTCGTCGTTCTCGTACGGGTTC
Organism: Aquihabitans sp.; assembly: GCA_036263575.1. Taxonomy (GTDB): domain Bacteria; phylum Actinomycetota; class Acidimicrobiia; order Acidimicrobiales; family Iamiaceae; genus Aquihabitans. Next base: position 819 of record DATAGR010000551.1, read on the forward strand.
TTCGCTTCGAGACCCATGGCGGCTCCCCTTCCGAGGCGGTGGCGGCGGAGGCCCGGCCGGTGGTCCGACCGGGCCCGCCGTCGGTCAGCCCTTGGCGGCGTCGGCCCGCTGGAACAGGGTGATCTTGTCCTCGCCGACGCGCTCGCGCAGCTCCTGGTCGTCGATCCCGAGGCCCTTCTCGGGGGCCAGGCACAGCACGCCGGCCTTGCCCTCGATCTCGTTCTTGTGGACCGCCAGGGCGGCCTCGCCGGTCTGCTCGAGCTGGTAGGTGCGGCTGAGCAGCGGCTGGATGCGCCCGTCGGCGATGAGCTGGTTGGCGGCCCACGCCTCCTTGTAGTTGGCGAAGTGGGAGCTGACGATGCTCTTGAGCTTCATCCAGAGGTGGCGGTTGTCGTACTCGATCATGTAGCCGCTGGTGGCGGCGCAGGTGATGATCTTGCCGCCACGGGCGGCGGCGAAGACCGAGGCGCCGAAGGTGCTGCGGCCCGGGTGCTCGAAGACCATGTCGACGTCGCGGCCGATCAGGCCGCGGATGTCCTTGCCGAGGCGGCGCCACTCCTTCTCGTCCTGGGTGTGCTCGTCGGCCCAGAACTTGTAGCCGGCCGCCTTGCGGTCGATCACGTGCTCGCAACCCATCTCGTTGAGCAGCTTCACGCGCTCGGGCGAGGACACGACGCCGACCGGGGTGCCGCCGCCGTTGAGCACGTACTGCACGGCGTACCCGCCGATGCCGCCGGTCGCGCCCCAGATCAGGACGGACTGGCCCTGCTTCATGTCGCCGGCGTGGGGGCTGACGATCATGCGGTACGAGGTGGAGTTGCACAGCGCGTTGCAGCCGGCCTCCTCCCACGACAGGTGGGCGGGCTTGGGCATGAGCTGGTTGGCCTTCACGACGGTGAGGTCGGCGAGGCCCCCGAAGTTCGTCTCGAAGCCCCAGATGCGCTGGTTCGAGGCGAGCATGGAGTCGTCGTGGGCCGTGGGGTCCTGGTCGTCGACGTGGTTGCAGTGGATGGTGACCTTGTCGCCCGGCTTCCAGCTGCGGACCGCCGAGCCGACGCGGACCACCACGCCGGAGCCGTCGGAGCCGACCACGTGGTACGGCAGGGCGTGGCGGGCGCCCCACACCCCCTCGCGACCGAGGCGGTCGAGGAAGCCGAACGTGGAGACCGGCTCGAAGATCGACGTCCACACGGTGTTGAAGTTGATGGCCGAGGCCATCACGGCCACGTACACCTCGTCGGGCGCGAGCTCGGGCGTGGCGACCTCGTCGACGTGGAGCGACCGCGTGGGGTCCTTGTCCTCAGACGCCACCCCCTCCCACATGTCTTGCTCGTCGCGCTTCACGAACGCGGCTCGGTAGGACTCGGGGATCGGGATGTTGGCGAGGTCGTCGCCGGACGCCCCGGCCTGGATCGCTTCGAGGAAGGCCTGCATGGCCGCGCATCCTAGGTTCGTGTCCAGAACCGCCCCAAAGGCTCGCCGGAGCCGCTCATCGTGCCCGGGTGCCCGCCGATAGTCTCCTGCCACCCATCCTTCGACAGGAGAACCGCCCGCATGTCCTTGACGCCTGAAGAGATCGCCGACAAGGACTTCCTCACCGGGTTGCGCGGCTTCGACAAGGACGAGGTCCGAGCCTTCCTGCGGACGGTGGCCGACGAGGTCGCCGCCCTCTCCGAGCAGGCCGCGGCAGCCGCTGCCGCGCCCGCGCCGGCCGCGGTCGATCCCACGCCCGAGCCGGCACCGGAGCCGACGCCCGTACCGGAGCCCACGCCCCCGCCGGCCGTCGTCCCCGAGCCGGCCCCGGCCGCGAAGGCGACCGGCACCGACTGGGCCAACCTCGGCGAGGAGATCGCCGCCGTGCTGCGCACCGCCCACGAGCAGGCCTCGTCGCTCCGCGAGGCCGCCGAGAGCGAGGTCCGGGCCCTCCGCCAGCAGGCAGACCAGGACGCCAGCACCACCCGCACCCAGGCCGAGTCGCAGGCCGCCGACGTGCGGGCCCAGGCCGACGCCCACGCCGAGCAGGTCCGGGCCCAGGCCGAGCAGGAGCGCAACGAGGCCGCGGCCCGGCTGACCGCCGCCCAGGACGAAGCCCTCGCCCTCGTGGCCGACGCCCAGGCGCGGGTCGACCGCATGCTCGAGACCTCGAAGCAGCGGGCGCAGGACGAGGCCGAGGCCTCGGTGGCCCACCTCCGCGGGCAGATCGCCGAGCTCACCACGGCGCGCGACACCGCCCGCACGACCCTCGGCGACCTGCGGACCCGGGTCGACAGCGCCATCGCGGCCGCCGAGGTCCCGCTGCCGACGCCTCCGGCGGCACCCGCCACCGACTGACCCCACCGGAGGCCCGTTCGACCGGCCCCCGGACAGCGGGGCCACCCGGGCGGACGACCGCCCGGGCACGGGCCCGTCGGATGGGCGAGGGCCCGGTCCACCTCGGTACGCTTGGCCGGCACACCGATGGCCACTCTCGAGGGGACCCTTCCATGGCTGGATCCGTGATCGTCGCCGGCGCCCGTACGCCGGTCGCCAAGCTGTCTGGCGCGTTCGCCAGCTTCAGCGCCGTCGACCTGGGTGGCTTCGCCATCAAGGCCGCCCTCGAGCGCGCCGGGGTCAGCCCGGATCAGGTCGACTACGTCTTCATGGGCCACGTGCTCCAGGCCGGCACCGGCCAGATCTCCGCCCGCCAGGCCGCCGTGAAGGCCGGCATCCCCATGACCGTGCCCGCCAGCACCATCAACAAGGTGTGCCTCTCGGGCTCCAACGCCATCTACTGCGCCGACCAGATGATCCAGGCCGGCGACGCCGACATCGTGGTGGCCGGCGGCATGGAGTCGATGACCAACGCGCCCTACCTCCTCCCGGGTGCCCGGGGCGGCTACCGCCTCGGTGACCAGAAGGTCGTCGACTCGATGATGTACGACGGCCTGTGGGACCAGTTCGACCACGTCGCCATGGGTGCCAGCACCGAGGCCTACGCCGCCAAGGAGGACATCCCGCGCGAGAAGCAGGACGCCTTCGCCGCCGCCTCGCACCAGCGGGCCGCCGCCGCCCACAAGAACGGCCTCTTCGACAACGAGATCGTCCCCGTCGAGGTGCCGCAGCGGAAGGGCGACCCGATCACCGTCACCGAGGACGAGGGCGTCCGCGGCGACACCACCGTCGAGAGCCTCGCCAAGCTGCGCCCGGCGTTCGACAAGACCGGCAACATCACCGCCGGCAACGCCAGCCAGATCTCCGACGGCGGCGCCGCCGTGATCGTCATGTCGAAGGCGAAGGCCGAGGAGCTGGGCCTGAAGCCGCTCGCCGAGATCGTCGGCTACGGCCAGGTCGCCGGCCCCGACGCCTCGCTGCTGCACCAGCCGTCCACGGCCATCAAGCAGGCCCTCGAGCGGGCCGGCAAGTCGGTCTCCGACGTCAGCCTCTTCGAGCTCAACGAGGCCTTCGCCGCCGTCGGCCTGGCCTCGATGGCCGACCTCGGCATCACCGACGAGATCACCAACGTCAACGGTGGCGCCATCTCCATCGGCCACCCGCTCGGCATGTCCGGCGCTCGCGTGGCCCTGCACGTCGCCCTCGAGCTGGGCCGCCGCGGTGGCGGCCTCGGTGCCGCCGCCCTCTGCGGCGGCGGTGGCCAGGGCGACGCCATCCTCCTGCAGGTGGCCGGCTGATCCGGCTCGGCCGGGCGCGACGCCGCGCCCGGCCGAGCACCTCCGTCGACACGAGGGGCGGCCCACCGGGCCGCCCCTCGTCGCGCCCGGGCCGAGGTCCGGGACGAATCGTCGGGCTGCTGGTCTGGCGCGCGCGACCCAGGGGTACCCCAGCGAGTGCACGTCCCGGGACCCCCCGCCCGGGACGAGGTCTCGCCACCACCGCCTCGGGCGGCCGTGGAGAAGCTCCCGTCGAGGTTCCCTCCCCCCGACTCGACGGACCACCCGGAGCGCCGGATCGAGGCGCCGACAGCATCCCCCCTCCCGCCCGCTGTCGGCCCCGACCGGCGCTCCGGCGCGTCCGGCCTCAGGTGCCGCCGAGCTCCCGCCGCCCCTCGAGGGCCCTCCCGAGGGTGAGCTCGTCGGCGTACTCGAGGTCGCCGCCCACGGGGAGGCCGCTGGCGATGCGGGTGACCTTGAGGCCGAGCGGGCCGAGGAGGCGGGCCAGGTACATCGCCGTGGCCTCGCCCTCGATGTTGGGGTTGGTGCAGAGGATGACCTCGGTGATGCCCTCGGGGTCGAGCCGGGCCAGCAGCTCCTTCACGCGGAGCTGGTCCGGCCCGATGCCCTCGATCGGGCTGATCGCGCCCTGGAGCACGTGGTAGCGGCCGCGGTACTCGCCGGTCTTCTCGACGGCGACCAGGTCGCGCGGCTCCTCCACCACGCACACCGTGGCGGCGTCGCGCCGGTCGTCGGCGCAGATGCCGCACAGCTCACCCTCGGACAGGTTGAAGCAGCGCTGGCACCACGCCACCCGGTCCTTGGCCTCGCCGATCGCCCGCGACAGCCGCAGCGCGTCCTCCTTCGGCAGCTTGAGGAGGTGGAACGCGATGCGCTGCGCCGACTTGGGCCCGACGCCGGGCAGCCGGCCGAGCTCGTCGATCAGGTCCTGGACGGATGCGGCGTAGGCGCCGGCCATCCGGTCAGCTCCCGCCCAGCAGGCCGCCGAGGTCGATGCCGCCCAGGTCGATGGCGCCCTGCTGGAGGTCGTTGACCTGCTCGATGGCGTGGTTGAGGGCGGCCAGCACCAGGTCCTGGAGCATCTCGACGTCGTCGGGGTCGACCGCCGCAGGGTCGATGGTGACCGACTGGAACTCCATGGCGCCGGTGACCGCGATCCGCACGACGCCACCGCCGGCGACGCCCTCGACCGTGGTCTCGGCGGCCTCCTGCTGGGCGGCCATCATCTGGGACTGGACCTGGGAGGCCTGCTCCATCAGGGCGCCGAAGTCGAGCCCGCCGGCGCCACCGGCTCCGCCGCCGAGCAGGGCGGCCAGGGGATCGGTGCCCTCGCCCTGGGCCGGGCCGGCGAGGTCGAGCCCGTCGTCGGGCATGCCGCTGCCAACCACGGCGTCGGGCTGGATCGGGGTGTCGTCGGGATCGGGGCTCATGGGTCTCCTGGGGTCGGTCTCGTTCAGCTGCCCTCGACGAGCTCGGACCCGGGGAAGGCCTGGGTCAGCGCGTCGAGGCCGCCGGTGGGCGCGTCGGGGGCGTCGTCGAGGTCGTGGACGTCCTGGCCGCCGAGGTCGAAGTCGTCCTCGGGCGGGGGCCCCGGCGCCCGCCGTCCGCCGCCGCGTGGCCCGGCCTGGGCGTCGCCGGGGTCGTCGCCCCGATCGCCCGCCGAGTCGACGACCAGCCGCAGGGTGACCGGCGAGCCGAGGCGCTCGGAGAGCGCCTGCTCGACCTCGCCGCGCTTCTGCTCGCACTTCTGGCGGTGGACCTCGTTCGGGAACGCCAGCACGGCGGTGCTCCCCTCGGTGGCGGTGAAGCGGCCGACGGCGTACATCGCCTTGGCCAGGCCGCCGAGCGACGGGAGGACCGACTCGTTCCAGATGGCGATGAGCTGCTCGGGGGTGGGGAGCGCCCCGGCGGCCGGCGTCTCGGCGCCAGGTGCGGGACCGGGGTCGGGGTCGCCCTTCGCCGGCGGTGTCGGTGCCGTGGGGCGCCGCTCCGACGGGGCGGGCGGCGAGCTCGCAGCCGGGGTGCCGGCGATGGGGCCGGTGGCGGGGCCCGGCGCCGGGTCGGGCGGGACGGGCCGGGCGCCCGGCGACGGCGTGGGGGTCGCCGCCGGGGTGGGCGAGGCGGGCGGCGCTGCCGGTGCTTCGGCAGCTGCCGATGTGGTCGACTCACCTGGTGCGGGGCGGGCCGGCGGGGCCGGGCGCTCGGCCCGGTTGGCGGCGAGCTGGGCGCGTGCGCCGTCGGCCGGGCGGGCGCCGGGACGGGGCGGCGGTGCGGGCCGGCCCGCCGGGGGCGACGTCGACCGGTCGACCGCCGTCGGCGCCTCGGTCCGTGGCGTCCGGTCGATCGCCGGGGCGGACGGCGGCGGCGTGCTCGCCTCCCCGGTCGGGGCGGCGGGCGTGGCGTGCGGAGCGGCGGCCCCGGCGGCGACGGCGTCCTCGAGCTTGGCGATGCGGGCGAGCAGGCCGTCGATCGACACGTCGGCGTCGACCCGGGTGATCTTCACCAGCGCGACCTCGAGCGGGATGCGGGGGTCGGGCGCCTGGCGCATCTCGAGCAGGGCGTCGCCCACCGCCTCGAGGGCGCGGGTGGTGGCCCGGTCGCCGAGCTGGTCGGCCCAGGCCTGGACGCGCGCCAGGTCGCCGGGAGGGAGGTGGGCGGTGCCGCCGCCCATGCGCAGCAGGAAGATGTCGCGCAGGCGGGCCAGCACGGCCTCGCCGAGGATCCGGGCGTCGCGCCCCGCGGAGATCGCCTCGGCCACGGCGACGAGCGCCTTGCCAGAGTCGGAGGCGGCGACGGCGTCGAGCAGGTCGTCGAGCGGCTGCCCCTCGTCGACCACGCCGCCCGCTGCGGCCACCTGGTCGAGCGAGGAGAGCGTGTCCCGGGCGGAGCCGGCGCCGGCGCGGACCACGTGGTCGACGACGTCATCGGGCAGGCCGAGTGCGGCGTCCTGGATGACCCACCGCACGTGCTCGGAGAGCTCCTCGACCGAGAGCAGGTGGAAGTCGAAGTGCTGGGTCCGGCTGCGGATGGTGGGCAGCACCTTCTGCGGGTCCGTGGTGGCCAGCACGAACACCACGTGGGCCGGTGGCTCCTCGAGCGTCTTGAGCAGCGCGGCCGAGGCGGCGCTGCTGAGCATGTGGACCTCGTCGAGGATGTACACCTTGGTGCGCCCGGGCGAGCCGAGGTTGACCCGGCCGATCAGGTCGCGGACGTCGCCCACGCCGTTGTTCGACGCGGCATCGAGCTCCTGGACGTCGTAGGACGTGCCGGCGTCGATGGCCAGGCAGCTCTCGCAGGTGCCGTCGGGCTCGCCGTCGACCAGGTGCTCGCAGTTGAGGGCCTTGGCGAGGATGCGGGCGGTCGACGTCTTGCCGGTGCCGCGCGGGCCGCTGAAGAGGTAGGCATGGCCGACCCGCTCGTCGCGCACCGCGCCCCGCAGGGCCCGCACGACGTGCTCCTGGCCCCTCACGTCGCTGAACCGGCGCGGGCGGTAGCGGCGGTAGAGCGACTGGTAGGCCATCGCCGCTCACCCTACCGACCCCCGCCGACGCCTTCTCCCGGCGCCGCCGGCCGTTCGGGCCGCCGCCGGGACCGGGTGGGAGCGGTGCCGGGCGGGGCGCTATCGTGACCGGGTCCGCACCCGCAGGTGGCGGCCGGGTCCTGTGCATCCACAGCCCGTGAACCGGGTCAGGGCCGGAAGGCAGCAGCTCTCAGCGGAGCCTGAGGAGTGCCGCAGACCGCCCGGTCGCCTCCTGCGGGTGTGGGCGTGCAGTACCCGGAGGGGTGCGAGAGCGGCCGAATCGGCACGCTTGGAAAGCGTGTGTGGGGAAACTCACCGTGGGTTCGAATCCCACCCTCTCCGCCAAGTCGTTCAAGTTCGAACCCCGGTCATCTGTCAGATGGCTGAGATCCTGATTTTACGGCCATGCGGTCGTCCACTGCCACAAATGCCTTGATCAGCGCCGCAAATCGGTTCCACACATCATCGTTTCTGCGTTGTTGCGCCCCCAGCGCGTGAGCTTCGGGTCCTCAAGCCACTAGACCTCCTCTGGACACCGTGCTTTGGTCGACCCAGGTTCCCGCCGCCTCTCTGAAACCGCCGGATACAGCTTGTCGGGCAATTGGGACCGGCAAGGGGCTCTCGATCACCCTCACTACATCTCCGATGGTGGAGCCGCCTGACACTTGAGGCCTATAGCGATTGGGCCATCAGCGCCCGAGGCATCGGCATCTCTCTGTCACAGCGGGGATCGCTAGCCGTACCGGCGGACAATCTGTCACTAATCCGTTCGATGGTATGATAGGGGTGGCTGAAGAATTCAACGAGGGTGGGACGAAGTTGACATTTGGATCACATCACGATAAGGGTGCGCATTTCTACCGCTGCGATTTTCAGGTTCACACACCTCGTGACAATCAATGGTCAGGTGACTCCTCATCAGACGATGAAAGCCGAAAGGCCTTCTCCAAAGCATTTGTAGCTCATTGTCGATCGATCGGTCTCAGCGCTGTGGCCATAAGCGATCACCACGACTTCGCCTACTTTCCTTACATCCACGAAGCAGCTCGGAAGAGGTGAGGGAGGACGGCAGCCCAATTGCAGCTTCGGACCGGCTCGTCGTGTTCCCTGCCTTGGAGCTGACACTCGGTCATCCAACGTTCCAAGCCCTCCTGCTACTGGACGCCGATTTCCCGCCCGATCG
>DATAGR010000552.1:0-2033 GCA_036263575.1 Aquihabitans sp.
AGGTGTTCCGCCACATCATGATCCCGAGCATCCTCCCGACGATCGTGGTGGTCACGACGTACATGGTCGTGAACGCACTGAAGGTCTTCGACATCGTCTTCGTCATGGGCAACGCCGAGGGCAACGGCACCGAGGTGGTGGCCGAGCGGATGATCCGGTGGTTCTTCGTCTCGAACCACGACGGCCGCGGCGCCGCCATCGCCGTCATCCTCTTCCTCGCCGTGATCCCGGTCATGATCTGGAACGTCAGACGGTTCCGCGAGCAGGAGGCGATCCGATGACCACGGTCGCACCGGTCCCGGTCGTCGATCCCGACGAGGCGGCCCCGCCGGCCGCGCCCACCAGGACGCCGGGGCGCTCCGGCTCCGGCTCGGTCGGGAAGGGGTCGGCCGGGTGGTTCGTGCGCATCACGATCCTCGTCGTGGTGGCCATCTGGCTCATCCCCGCGGTCGGCGTGCTGATCACCTCGTTCCGCCCGGAGGAGGCGGCCGACAGCACCGGGTGGTGGACGGCGCTGCCCAACCTGTTCGACGCCTCGGAGTGGACGCTCGACAACTACCGCGCCGCGCTCGACGCCGGCGGCTTCTCGAACGCCCTCCTCAACAGCCTGGCCATGTCCATCCCGGCCACGATCATGCCGATCACGGTCGCCGCCTTCGCGGCCTACGCCTTCTCGTGGATGGACTTCCGCGGCCGCCACGTGCTGTTCGTGCTGGTGGTCGGCCTCATGGTGGTGCCGCTGCAGATGGCGCTCATCCCGATCCTGCGGCTGTACACCACCGGCGCCAGCATCGGCGACGTCTCGATCATCCCCGATCCGGAGCTGAACGGCACGTTCCTCGGCGTCTGGCTGGCCCACACCGCGTTCGGCCTGCCCCTCGCCACGTACCTGCTGCGCAACTACATCGGCGCGCTGCCGTCGTCGATCATCGAGTCCGCCAAGATCGACGGCGCCGGCCACTTCACGATCTTCTGGCGGTTGGTCGTGCCGCTCTCCCTGCCGGCCCTGGCCGCCTTCGCCATCTTCCAGTTCCTCTGGGTGTGGAACGACCTGCTGGTGTCGTACGTGTTCCTCGGCGGCACCCGCCAGACCCGCGTCGTCACCATCGCGCTGGCCAACCTGGTGGGCTCGCGCGGCGAGAACTGGCACCTGCTCACCTCGGCCGCGTTCATCACCATGGTCCTCCCGCTCATCGTGTTCTTCTCGCTGCAGCGCTACTTCGTCCGCGGCCTCACCGCCGGGTCCGTCAAGGGGTGAGCGCGCCCGGCGCCGCGCCCGCCCGTCGCCGCCGGCGGGCACCTGCGGGCATGGAGCCCCTGCCGCCCCGGCGGAAGTGGCAGGCGATCACCCTGGCGACGCTGGTGCTCGCCCCCGCGCTCTGGTCGCTGCTCGCCGGCCTGGTCGCGGTGGCCTCCGACGACGACGCCGGCGGTGCACCGAACGCCGGCGCCGCCATCGCGTTCGGCCTGGCCGTGATCCCGTTCGCGTTCATCGTCCTGGCCTTCGTGTCCCAGCACCCCCGGGCGCCCGGTGCCGTCGCCAGGGCGATGGGCCTGTTCCTCCTCGTCGGCGTGCCGGTGTCCGCCCTCGCCGCCGACGCCATCACCGGGATCGTCGCCGGCCTCGGCGCCGGCGGGGTGGTGGCCCTCCGCGCCGACGCCGGCCACACGTGGCGGAGCCGGGCCCTCGCCGTGGTCGTCGCCTCCGTGTACGTCTTCGTGCTGGTGCGCGTGGCTGCCGTGCTCGCCCTGCTGCCCGCGCCCGTGTTCCCGTTCACCGCCGTCGGGATGGCCGACCACCTCGTCGAGCGGCGGGCCGAGCGCGAGGGCCGGCGGACCGAGGAGCCGTGACCGCGCTGCGGTTCCCGCCGTCGTTCCGGTGGGGGGCGGCGACGTCGTCGTACCAGATCGAGGGCGGCATCGACCTCGACGGGCGGGGGCCGTCGATCTGGGACACCTTCGCCGCCGAGCCGGGCCGGGTGCGGGGCGGCGACACCGGCGCCGTGGCCGCCGACCACCGGCGGCGCTTCCGG
>DATAGR010000553.1:0-3312 GCA_036263575.1 Aquihabitans sp.
CTGGCAGGGGCTCTCCGGCGCCGCGGTGCTGGGCGCCGTGGTGCTGCTGCAGCGCCGCACGGGCAGCGGGCTCGCCATGGCCGCCGTCGGCCTGAACCCGCTGGTCGGCTACCACCTCGTGAACCTGGCCCACAACGACGCCGTCATCGGGCTCGCGGTCCTCGGCGCGGTCGTCCTGGCCGACGACGACCACGACGTCGGGGCCGCGGTGCTGCTCACGGTGGCGGCACTGGTGAAGGCACCGACGGGGATCGGCCTCCTCGCCCTGCTCCTCTGGATCGGCCACCGCAAGGGCTGGGCCCGTGCCAGCCGGGCCGGGGTGGCGGCCGGCGCCCTCGGTCTGGCCGCGATGGCCGTCGCCGGCGGGCGGGCCGCCCTCGAGCCGATGCTCGGCGCCCGCGGCCGCACCAACGGCTACACGCCGTGGAACCTCCTCCGTGAGGGCGGCACCGAGATCTTCCGGGGGAACTCGATCCCGGACCTCCCGTTCACGGTGGGGGGCGGGCTGTCCACGGCGGCCCTGGCCGCCTCCGTGGCCGGCGCGCTCGCGGTGGCCGCAGCCCGCACCTGGCGTCCGCGCCCTGCCGACCACGCCCCGAGCGCCGCCCCGAGCGCGGGACCGGCGGTGGCCGGCGCGCTCGTGATGTGGACCCTGCTGTCGCTCTACACGTCGCCGTGGAGCTTCGGCTGGGTGCTCCCGGTCCTGGCCCTCCACCTGCGCTCGTGGCTCAGCCGCGCCGTGCTGGCCTACGTCGCGCTGTTCACGGTCACCGCCCAGTGGGGCATCCTCACGATCGGCGCCAGGTGGCTCGAGCAACCGGGCGCCGCCGGCTACGACGACGTCAACGCCGTCGCCAAGTCGCTGCTGCTGCTCGGCCTGCTGGCGATCGTCGGGGCCCTCGCCGTCGACGCCGCCCGCCGCCTCCCCGCCCGCTCCTCGACGGTCAGCGACGTGGGCGGAAGATCAGTCGCGGTCCCCGGTCCCAGGTGAGGTAGTTCCAGGCCCAGTTCACGAACACCGAGATGCGGTTGCGGAACCCGGCCAGGAACACGAGGTGGAGCCCGAGCCACGAGAGCCAGGCGGCCACGCCGCGGAGCCGGATGCCCAAGGGAAGTTCGGCGACGGCCCGGCTGCGGCCGATGGTGGCCATCGTGCCCTTGTCGCGGTAGCGGAACGGCTTGGTGACGTCGCCGGCCACGACGGCGGCGATCTGGTGGGCGACGTGGCGGCCCGACTGCATGGCGACCGGCGCCAGCTGGGGCAGGGGGCGGCCGTCGACCGAGCGGGCGTCGGCGATGGCGGCGACGTCGCCGATGGCCCACACCCCGGGGTGCCCGGGCACGGCGAGGTCGGCGCCGACGGGGATGCGGCCACCGCGACCCACCGGCAGGCCGAGCGCCTCGGCCACCGGGTTGGCCCGCACGCCGGCCGCCCACACGAGGGTGTGGGCCGGGAGGACCTGGCCGTCGACGAGCTCGACGCTCGTGGCCCGGACCCGTGCGACCTGGGCGCCGGTGCGGACCTCGACGCCGCGCTCCTCGAGCCCCTGGCGGGCGTGGCGCTGCGACGGCTCGCTGAACGGCGCGAGGAGGTGGTCGAGCATCTCGACGAGCACGACGCGCGCCCGGTCGACGGGGAGGTGCTTGAAGTCCCGGCGCAGGACCTTGTCGATCAGCTCGACGAGGGCGCCGGCCACCTCGACGCCGGTGGGCCCGCCGCCGACGACCACGAAGGACAGCGAGCCCTCGTCGACCAGCTCGGGCCGGGCCTCGGTCGCCTCGAAGCGCTCGAGCACGTGGTTGCGCAGGGCGACGGCATCGTCGAGGTCGTAGAGGGGGAACCCGTGCTGGTCGACGCCCGGGATGCCGAACGTGTTGGTGGTCGCCCCGGCGGCCACGACGAGGTGGTCGTACGAGAGGTCGCCCACCTCGTGGGCGTCGCCGTGGAGGTGGAGGCGCCGGGCCTCGAGGTCGGCGCCGATCACCGTCGCCTGGCGGAACTCGAGGTTCTCCTGGCGGGCGACGATCCCGCGCACGGGGTACGCCACGTCGGCGCTGGCCAGGCCGGACGTGGCCACCTGGTACAGCAGCGGCAGGAACGTGTGGAAGTTGTTCCGGTCGACCAGCGTCACGTCGACCGGGGCGTCGTCGAGCTCCTTGGCGGCGGCCAGGCCGCCGAACCCGGCACCGATGACGACGACGTGGGGACGGGCCATGGCCCCACCCTACGGAGCGGTCCCGTCGGTGTCCCGGGATTTCGTGAATCCGTGCACAAGGGTGATCGGCCTAGCGTGCGAGGCGTGCCGCCGGTCCCGTCGCCGCCCCCGACCGGGCGGGTCGGGTGCTACCCCGGCTCGTTCAACCCCCCGACCGTGGCCCACCTCGCGGTCGCCGAGCTGGCCGTCGCCGCCGCCGGCCTGGAACGGCTCGACCTGGTGGTCTCGCGGGTCGCCCTGGGCAAGGAGGACCTGGCCGTGCCGACCCTCGCAGACCGGCTGGCCGTGCTGCAGGAGGTGGCCTCGACCCGGCCGTGGCTGCGCGTCGTGGCGACCGACGCCCGGCTGATCGCTGACGTGGCCGCCGGCTACGACGCGGTGGTGATGGGCGCCGACAAGTGGCGGCAGGTCAACGACCCCGCGTGGTACGGCGGCGACGACGCACGCGACGCGGCAGCGGCCCGGGACGCCGCCGTCGCCCGCCTGCCGACGGTGCTGCTGGCGCCACGCGGCGACGACCACCTCGACGACATCCCGACCGGCCACGAGCTCGTGGTGCTGCCGGTGCCCGACGACCACCGGGCGGTGAGCGCCACGGCGATCCGCGACGGCGCCGAGGGCGCCGAGGCGTGGCTCCTGCCCGAGGCGGCGGCGTTCGACGCCCGCACCGGTGCCTGGTCCGATCCCGCGAGGTACCGGCCCGAGCACCGCTGACGGTTCGCGCTCAGGTCGACGGCACCACGCCGGTGGCGCCGGGCGGCTGGCACCGCGGGCACCAGTACGTGCTCCGGTTCTGGAGGCCGTGGTGCACCATGCGGATCGGGGTGCCGCACCGGGGGCACGGCCGGCGGGCCTTGCCGTAGACGGCCACCGAACCGGCCGGGCCGGCGACGGTGGTGCGGCGGGTGGTGCCCAGGTTGTGGAGCAGCAGCCGGTTGGCGGCCTCGAGGAGCTGGCGCCGCACCGGCACGGGCACCTTCCCGATCGGGACGAAGGGGTCGACGCGGCAGCGGTGGAGCAGCTCGGACTTGTACACGTTGCCGATGCCGGAGGCGAGGCGCTGGTCGAGGAGGGCGACGGCCGCCTCGGTGCTCGG
>DATAGR010000554.1:0-7459 GCA_036263575.1 Aquihabitans sp.
CCGGGAGGATGCCGGTGCCCGGGTAGTCCCACGCCGTCTCCGAGTAGTCGCCGAACGGCGTGTCGATGCTGAACCAGCTGAAGAAGGAGAAGATGAACAGGGCGATGCCGGAGCCGGCCATCACCTTGTCGCCGGTGGTGAGCTTGTTCAGGTCCATGGGTTCCCGCACTCCTGGTACTCGTCGCTGGGGTCGGCGCAACGGTAACCCCCAGATCGACGCCGAGCGTCGATGCTCTGAGACGGGCGTCACGTCCGGGGCCCGGGAGGGCGGCTGGTAGGTTCCGACCGGTGCGAGTGGGCGTGCTGGTGTCGGGGACGGGGACGATCCTCCACGCCATCCTCGACGCCGGGATCCGCGTGGCCCTGGTCGCGGCCGACCGGCCGTGCGCCGGGCTCGCCATCGCCGAGCGGGCCGGCATCGCCACCGAGCTCGTCGATCGCGACCGCTTCGACGGCGCCTTCGACCGTGACGCCTACTCGGCCCGGTTGGCCGAGGTCCTGACCGGCCACGGCGTCGACCTGGTGGCCATGGCCGGCTTCGGCACCATCCTCAGCCAGCCGGTCCACGACGCGTTCCCGGGGCGCATCCTCAACACCCACCCCGCCCTGCTGCCCTCGTTCAAGGGCTGGCACGCGGTGCGCGACGCCCTCGCCCACGGGGTCAAGGTCACGGGCTGCACCGTGCACGTGGCCGGCCTCGACGTCGACACCGGCCCGATCCTGGCCCAGGAGGCGGTGCCGGTCCTCGACGGCGACACCGAGGCGTCGCTCCAGGAGCGGATCAAGGAGGTGGAGCGCCGCCTGTACCCGGCGGTCCTCGACCGCATCGTGCGCGAGGGTCGGGTGCTCGCGTGAGCGATCCCGCCCCCGCCACCGCCCCGACGTCCGCCGACCACCTGTCGCCACCGCCCGCGCGGTCCCTCCCGGGCCCGCCACACCCACGCCAAGGACACCGCCTGCCATGAGGGCCCTGATCTCCGTCTACGACAAGTCCGGCATCGCCGAGCTCGCGGCCGGCCTGGCCGAGCTCGGCTGGGACCTCGTGTCCAGCGGCGGCACCGCCCGGATGCTGCGCGACGCCGGGCTCGAGGTGGTCGACATCGCCGACCTCGCCGGCTTCCCGGCCATCCTCGGGCACCGGGTGGTCACCCTGCACCCGAAGGTCCACGGCGGGATCCTCGCCGACCGCACCAACCCGCACCACGTGGCCGAGATGGAGCAGTACGGCATCGAGCCCATCGACCTGGTCGTCGGCAACCTGTACCCCTTCGGGATCGACCCGGCCGACTTCGAGCACGGTGGCGGCCACGCCGAGGACGTCATCGACATCGGGGGCCCGGCCATGGTTCGGGCCGCGGCCAAGAACCACGCCCAGGTGGGCGTGGTGGTCGACCCCGCCGACTACGACGGCGTCCTCGCCGAGCTGCGCCAGGACGGGCACCTCTCCGACGGCACCCGGCGCCGGCTGGCCCGCGCTGCCTTCGCCCACACCGCCGCCTACGACGCCGCGGTGGTCGACTGGTTCGACGAGGGCGACGGCGAGCTGCTCGCCCCGACCCTGCACGTGGCGGCCACGCGCGAGTCCCGCGAGCTCCGCTACGGCGAGAACCCCCACCAGCGCGCCGCGCTGTACCGCAGCCAGGGCGCCGACCCGTGGTGGGCCGGCGCCACCCAGCACGGCGGCCTCGCGCTCAGCTACCTCAACCTCTTCGACGCCGACGCCGCCTGGGTGCTGGCCCACGACCTCGGCACCGCCGGGGGCAGCGTGGCCGCCCGGCCCGCCGTGGCGATCATCAAGCACGCCAACCCGTGCGGCGCGGCGGTGGCCGGCACCCTCGCCGAGGCCTACCAGCGGGCCTTCGACTGCGACCCCCGCTCGGCGTTCGGCGGCATCGTGGCGCTCAACCAGGTGGTCGACGACGACACGGTGGTGGAGATGGTGGCCGCCGCCCAGGCCGACGTCGTGGTCGCCCCCGGCTACGCCCCGGGCGTGGTCGAGCAGCTGCTGGCCAAGCGCAAGAACACGCGGCTGCTCGAGGCCGCGCCGCCGGTCCCGGCCCGGCGCCACCTGCGCCCCGTGTCCGGCGGGTGGCTCGTGCAGGAGCCGCACCGGCTGGTGGCCACCCCGGACCAGTGGCAGGTCGTGACCGAGCGCCGGCCCACCGCCGAGGAGCTGGCCGACGCCGCCCTCGCGTTCCGGATCTGCGCCGCCACCACGTCGAACTCGATCGTGCTGGTCAAGGACGGCGTGGCCTGGGGCATCGGTGCCGGCCAACAGAACCGCGTCGAGGCCGGCCAGATCGCCACCGAGAAGGCGGCGGGCCGGGCCGAGGGCGGGGCGTGCGCGAGCGACGCCTTCTACCCGTTCCCCGACGGCATCGAGGCCGCGGTCGAGGCCGGCGTCGCCGTCATCGCCCAGCCCGGCGGCTCGGTGCGCGACGCCGAGAACATCGCCCGGGCCGACGAGCTCGGGGTGGCGATGGTCTTCACCGGTGAGCGACAGTTCAAGCACTGACCCGGTCCGGCGGCGCGCCCGCCGGCCCGACGACCGCCGCGGAGGCACCCACCGATGACCGCACGGATGATGCCCGGGGCCCCCGTGGCCGAGGCGGTCTTCGCCGACCTGGCGCCGCGCATCGAGGCGCTCGTGGCCGCGGGGCACACGCCCGGCCTGGGCACGCTGCTGGTCGGCGACGACTCGGCCAGCGCCGGCTACATCCGCATGAAGCAGGAGCGGGCCACGTCGCTGGGCTTCGCGTCGCCCCACGTCCACCTGCCGCAGGACGCGTCGCAGGCGGACGTGCTGGCGGCGATCCGCGAGATGAACGAGGCCGACGACGTCGACGCCGTGCTGCTCCAGCACCCCACGCCGCCGCAGATCGACTTCGACGCCGCCCTGCTCGCCCTCGATCCCGACAAGGACGTCGACGGCCTGCACCCGGTCAACATGGGCCGCCTGGCCCTCGGCATGCCGGGCCCGGTGCCGTGCACGCCGGCCGGCATCGAGGCGCTGCTCGCGCACCACGGCGTGCCGATCGCCGGGCGCGAGGTGTGCATCCTCGGGCGGGGCACCACCCTCGGCCGGCCCCTCGCCCTCCTGCTCTCGCAGAAGCGGCCCACCGCCAACGCCGCGGTGACGGTGGTCCACACGGGCGTGCCCGACTGGCCCGAGTACACGCGCCGGGCCGAGGTCGTGGTGGCCGCGGCCGGCGTGCCCGGCATCCTCCAGCCCGAGCACCTCACGCCGGGCGTGACGGTGGTCGGCGGCGGGGTCCGCTACGAGGGCCGGCGGCTGCTGCCCGACGTCGACGAGCGGTGCGAGGAGGTGGCGGGCGCGATCACGCCGCGGATCGGCGGCGTGGGGCCCACCACCATCGCCCTGCTGTTCCGCAACGCGGTCGAGGCCGCCGAGCGGCGGGCAGGGATCGCCAGGGGGAACGCCGGGGTCGTGGCGTAGCCTCGCGGGCACCATGACGCGGATCCCCGACCTCCTCGCCAAGGGCACCACCTGGTCCTTCGAGTTCTTCCCGCCGAAGACGCCCGAGGGCATGGTGGCCTTCGACGCCGCGGTCGAGGACCTCTCGGCACTGGAGCCGTCATTCGTGTCGGTCACCTACGGCGCCCTCGGCGCCACGCGCGACACCACGCGGGACCTCGTCATCCGCGTCAACGAGCAGCAGTCGTTCCCGGCCATGCCGCACCTCACCTGCGTCGGCCACACCCGCGCCGACCTCGTGGACCTGCTCGAGTCCTACCGCCGGGGCGGCGTGGAGAACGTCCTGGCCCTGGCCGGCGATCCGCCGGCCGACGGCAGCGACCCCGGCGGCGACTTCACCTACGCCACCGAGCTCATGGAGCTGGCGCGAGAGGTCGGCGACTTCTCGATCGCCGTCGCCGCCTTCCCCGAGCTCCACCCGCGGTCGCCCGACCGGGCCACGGACCGCCGCCGCCTGGTGGCCAAGCTGGCCGAGGCGGACTTCGGCGTCACCCAGTTCTTCTTCGACGCCCGGCACTACCGGACGCTGCTCGACGAGCTGGCCGACCTCGGGTGCGAGACGCCGGTCGTCCCCGGCGTCATGCCGTTCGTCAACGTCGCCGGCACCCGTCGGATGGCGGCGATGAACGGCACGGAGATCCCGGCCTGGTTGCAGGAGCGGCTCGACGCCGTGGACGGCGACCCCGAGGCCACCCGGCGGCTGGGGGTCGAGGTCGCCAGCGGCCTGGTGGCCGAGCTGCTGGAGGTGGGCGCGCCGGGCGTGCACCTCTACGCCCTCAACCGGGCCAACTCCATCCAGGAGATCTACGACCACCTGGGCCTGCGGACCTGACGCCCGCCTCCCGCCCCGCCGGGGCCGTGCGGCGCCTCAGCCCAGCGAATCGATCGCCGCGTTGAACGTGGCGCTGGGCCGCATGGCCGCGGTGACCAGCTCCACGTCGGGTGCGTAGTAGCCGCCGATGTCGACGGGCGAGCCCTGGACGACCGTGAGCTCCTCGAGGATGGCGGCCTCGTCGGCGCCGAGCCGCTCGGCCAGCGGGGCGAAGCGGGCCGCCAGGTCGGGGTCGGCCGTCTGCTCGGCCAGCGCCTCGGCCCAGTAGCGAGCCAGGTAGTAGTGGGTGCCGCGGTTGTCGAGCTCGCCGGCCTTGCGCGACGGGTTCTTCCCGGTGTCGAGGAGCTCGGCGGTGGCCTTGTCGAGCGCCTCGCCGAGCACGCGGGCGCCGGCGTTGCCGGTGGTGTCGGCCAGGTGGTCGAACGACACGGCGAGGGCGAGGAACTCGCCGAGGGAGTCCCAGCGCAGGTGGTTCTCCCGCTGGAACTGCTGCACGTGCTTGGGGGCGGAGCCGCCGGCGCCGGTCTCGAACAGGCCGCCGCCGTTCATCAGGGGCACGATCGAGAGCATCTTGGCGCTGGTGCCGAGCTCGAGGATCGGGAACAGGTCGGTGAGGTAGTCGCGCAGCACGTTGCCGGTCACGGAGATGGTGTCCTCGCCGGCCCGGATGCGCTCCAGCGAGCGGCGGATCGCCTCGACCGGCGACGCGATCGACAGGTCGAGCCCGTCGGTGTCGTGGTCGCCGAGGTACTGCCGCACCTTGGCGATGACCTGGGCGTCGTGGGGGCGGTCCTCGTCGAGCCAGAAGATGGCCGGCGCGCCGGTGGCGCGGGCCCGGTTCACGGCGAGCTTCACCCAGTCCTGGATGGGGGCGTCCTTGGTCTGCACGCCCCGCCAGATGTCGCCGGTGGCGACCTCGTGCGAGAGGAGGGCGGTGCCGTCCTGGTCGACCACCCGCACCGTGCCGTCGGCGGGGATGCGGAACGTCTTGTCGTGGGAGCCGTACTCCTCGGCCTTCTGGGCCATGAGGCCGACGTTCGGGACCGACCCCATGGTGGCGGGGTCGAAGGCGCCGTTGGCCTTGCAGTCCTCGATGACGACCTCGTAGATCCCGGCGTAGCTGCTGTCGGGCAGCACGGCCTTGGTGTCCTGCTGCTCGCCCTTGGCGTTCCACATCTGGCCGGAGGTGCGGATCATGGCCGGCATCGACGCGTCGACGATCACGTCGCTCGGCACGTGGAGGTTGGTGATGCCGCGGTCGGAGTCGACCATGGCGAGGTCGGGGCCCTCCTCGAGGGCGCGGGCGAACGCGGCTTCGATGGGCTCGCGCTGGTCGGCGGGGAGCGTGGCGACGGCCGACAGCACGTTGCCGAGGCCGTTGTCCGGGTTGGCGCCGGCGGCGTCGAGCGCCTCGCCGTGCTGGCGGAACACGTCGGCGAAGTAGGCCTCCACGGCGTGGCCGAAGATGATCGGGTCCGAGACCTTCATCATCGTGGCCTTGAGGTGGAGGGAGAACAGCACGCCGCGAGCCTTGGCGTCGGCGATCTGCTCGTCGAGGAAGGCGAGCAGGGCCTGGCGTCGCATCACGGTGCCGTCGACGATCTCGCCGGCCTGGACGGCGAGCCCGTCCTTGAGGACGGTGGTGGTGCCGTCGGCGGCCACGTGCTCGATGCGCAGGGTGGTGGGCTCGGCGATGGTGACCGACTGCTCGTTGTGGCGGAAGTCGCCGTCGGCCATGGTGGCCACGTGGGTCTGCGACTCCGCCGACCACGCGCCCATCGAGTGCGGGTGCTTGCGGGCGTGCTCCTTCACCGGCTTCGGCGCCCGGCGGTCCGAGTTGCCCTCGCGCAGCACCGGGTTGACCGCGCTGCCCTTCACCTTGTCGTAGCGCGCCCGCACGTCCTGCTCCTCGGGCGTCGAGGGCTCGTCGGGGTGGTCGGGGAGGGCGTAGCCCTTGCCCTGGAGCTCGGCGATCGCCGCCTTCAGCTGCGGGTCCGAGGCGCTGATGTTGGGCAGCTTGATGATGTTCGCCTCGGGGCGCAGGGCCAGCTCGCCGAGCTCGGCCAGGGCGTCGCCGATCCGCTGGTCCTCGGGGAGGCGGTCCCTGAAGGCGGCGATGATCCGGCCCGCGAGGGAGATGTCGCGGGTCTCGACGGCGACGCCGCACGCCTCGGCGAAGGCCTCGACGACCGGCAGGAACGAGTAGGTGGCCAGGGCCGGCGCCTCGTCGGTGTGGGTGTAGATGATCTTCGACGTGTCGGTCATGGCCTCTTCCATCGCAGCGGAGGGTGGGGGGTCCCGGGCCCGGTGGGGCGTCCGGGGGACGTTACCGAGGGTGGAGACGGTGCGTCGACGGGCGTCTGGGCTCGTCCCCGCCGCCCTACCCCGGTGGCGGGAGCACAGCGGACGACTACGATCTGACGGTGCGTCAGAAACCGGTCGCCGGGAGGTCGTTGGCATGCTCGATCAGCTGATCACGGGGGGCACGGTGGTCGACGGCACGGGGGCGGCGCCCCGGCGGGCCGACGTGGGGATCCGCGACGGGCGCATCGTGGCCGTCGGCGAGGTCACCGAGGACGCCGTCGAGGTGCTCGACGCCACCGGGCTGCTCGTCCTCCCCGGCATCATCGACCCGCACACGCACTACGACGCCCAGCTCTTCTGGGACCCCGGCGCCTCGCCGTCGAACGTCCACGGCGTCACCACGGTCGTCGGCGGGAACTGCGGCTTCACGCTGGCGCCGCTCCGGGCCACCGACGCCGCCTACACCCGCGAGATGCTCGCGAGCGTCGAGGGGATGTCGGTCGCCGCCCTGGAGGAGGGGGTGCCGTGGGACTGGGAGACGTTCGCGGACTACCTCGACCGCCTCGAGGGCAACGTCGGCGTGAACGCCGCCTTCCTCGTGGGCCACTGCGCGCTGCGCCGCTACGTCATGGGCGCCGACGCGGTGGGCCAGGAGGCGTCGCCCGAGCAGCTCGCGGAGATGGAGCGGGTGCTGGCCGAGTCGCTCGAGGCCGGCGGGCTCGGGTTCTCCACCACGCTGAGCCGCACGCACTCCGACGGCGACGGGCAGCCGGTCGCCTCCCGCTGGTCGACGCCGGAGGAGCTCCTCGCCCTGTGCACCGTCGGGG
>DATAGR010000555.1:0-5965 GCA_036263575.1 Aquihabitans sp.
CGGGCGTCTTCACCCTCGGCGAGATCGGCGTCGTCGACGCCGACGGGTGGGTCCACGTGACCGACCGGGCCGCCGACCTCGTCGTCACCGGCGGCGTGAACGTGTACCCGGCCGAGCTGGAGCAGGTCCTCGTCGGCCACCCCGCGGTGGCCGATGTCGCAGGCATCGGGCTCCCCCACGCCGACCTCGGCGAGCAGCTGGTGGCCCTCGTGGTCCCGGTCGACGCATCGGCCCCGCCCGACCGGGGCGAGCTGCAGGCGTGGTGCGAGGCGCGCCTGTCGCGGTTCAAGTGCCCGCGCCAGATCCGCATCGTCGACGACCTCGGCCGCAACCCCCTCGGCAAGCTCGACAAGCGGGCGCTGCGCTCGATCCACACCTGACGGCGCCGGGGGCGGCCGCCCCCCGACTCAGCGGTAGCGGACGGGCAGGCCCTTGATGCCGTTCAGCCACGCGCTGCGGAGGCGACGCGGCGGACCGAGGGCGGTGATGTCTGGCAGGTGGTCGGCGATGGCGTCGAACATCACGTCGATCTCGACCTTCGCCAGGTTGGCGCCGATGCAGTAGTGGGCCCCGCCCCCGCCGAAGCCGACGTGGGGGTTCGGGTCGCGGGTGATGTCGAAGCGGTGCGGGTCCTCGAAGACCGTCTCGTCGAAGTTGGCCGAGCTGTAGGCCAGGCCCACCCGCTGGCCGGCACGGATGGTCGTGCCGTGGAGCTCCTGGTCCACCAGGGCGGTGCGCTGGAAGAGCACCACGGGCGTGGCCCACCGGACGATCTCGTCGGCCGTCGTGGCCGGGCGATCGCGCCGGTAGCGCTCCCACTGGTCGGGGTGGTCGAAGAACGCCTGCATGCCGTGGCTGATGGCGTTGCGCGTGGTCTCGTTGCCCGCCACGGCCAGGATGAGCACGAAGAACCCGAACTGCTCAGCGGTCAGCGCCTCGCCGTCGATGTCGGCGGTGACGAGCTTGGTGGCGATGTCGTCCATGGGGCAGGCCGTGCGCTCCTCCCCCAGGCCCATGGCGTAGCCGAGGATCTCCGCCGCGGCCACGGCCGGGTCGACGTCGTACTCCGGGTCGTCGTAGGCGATCATCTGGTTCGACCAGTCGAACACCTTGCGGCGGTCCGCCTGGGGGAACCCGACGAGGTCGGCGATGGCCTGGAGGGGCAGCTCGCACGCGATGTCGGTCACGAAGTCGCCCTCGCCCTTGGCCAGGGCCGCGGTCACGATCGCCTCGGCCCGGGCCCGCAGGGCGTCCTCGATCCGGCCGACCGCCCGTGGCGTGAAGCAGCCGCGCGAGACGATGCCGCGGACCTTGGTGTGGCCCGGTGCGTCCATGTTGAGCAGGAGGTTGCGCTGCACCGCACGCTCGTCGGGGCCGACCGTGGCCCCGTCGAACTTGACGATGGCGGTGTTCTCCTCGGACGACCACCCCTCCCGCGCCGTCGAGATCGCCTTGACGTCCTCGTGGCGGCTCACCACCCAGAACCCGCCGTCGTCGTAGCCGGACTCGGCGCGCGTCTGCGGGTTCCAGAAGACGGGTGCGGTGGCGCGCAGCTCGGCGAACTCCGCGAGCGGGACCCGCTCGGCGTAGAGGTCCGGGTCGGTGAAGTCGAAGCCCTCGGGGACTGCCGTGCGCACGACGTCGGTCACCGCTCAGGCCTCGGCGGTCTGGGCCATCAGGCGGTTGACGCGCTCGGTGGCGTCGATGCACTCGCTCACCAGCTCGAAGATCACGTCGCGGGTCGGGCGCACCTTGCCGAGGCGGCCGACCACCTGGCCGACCGGGTTGAAGTTCACGTCCTTGGCCTGGTCGGGGTACGCGTGGCCGCGCTGCACGGCGTTCGAGGTGACCATGAACTGCAGCGGCATGCCGAGGGGCTTCGGGTTGCCCTCGGCCTCCCACGCCTCGGTCCAGTCGTTGCGCAGCATCCGGCACGGCTTGCCGGTCCACGACCGGGACCGGACGGTGTCGCGGCTGGAGGCCGCCAGGTAGCTCGCCATCTGGGCGGGCGGCACGTCGGCCTCCTCGACGGTGAGCCACAGCGATCCAGTCCACACGCCCTGGGCGCCCATGGCCAGCGCGGCGGCGACTTGCCGGCCGCTGCCGATGCCGCCGGCGGCCAGCATCGGCGTGTCGCCCAGGGCGTCGACCACCTCGGGCCACAGGACCATCGAGCCGACGTCGCCGGTGTGGCCGCCGCCCTCGGTGCCCTGGGCGATCACGATGTCGACACCCGCCGCCTTGTGGCGGAGGGCCTGCGACGCGGCACCGCACAGAGCGGCGACGAGGCGGCCCGACGCGTGGATCTCCTCGATCACCTCGGCCGGCGGCGTGCCCAGGGCGTTGGCGAGGAGCTTGACCTTCGGGTGGGCCAGCGCCACCTCGACCTGCGGGCCCGCGGTCGCCTCGGTCCAGCCGAGGAGCTCCTGCATGCGCTCCTCCTCGGGCACCTCGGGCACGTCGTGGTCGGCGAGGATCTGCTGCACGAACGCCCGGTGCTGCTCGGGGATCATGGCCTTGAGGTCGGCCTCGAGCTTGGCCGGGTCGACCTCGCCCATGCCCTCGTACTTCCCGGGGATCACGATGTCGACGCCGTACGGCGCCTCGCCGATGTGCTCGTCGATCCAGGCCAGCTCGATCTCGAGCTGCTCGGGCGTGAAGCCCACGGCGCCGAGCACGCCGAAGCCGCCGGCCTTCGACACGGCGACCACGACGTCGCGGCAGTGGGTGAAGGCGAAGATCGGGAACTCGATGCCGAGCGTGCGGGCGAGGTCGGTCTGCATGGGCGGTGCTCCTGGGGTGGGTCGGGGCGATCGGGTGGCGGATCGTCAGGTGGCGGGCAGGTCGAGCAGGCGGCGCAGGCCGCCGACGACCGCGGCCTGCGGGACGGCGGCGGGATCGATGCGGTGCTGGAAGGCCAGGCCGATGAGGAGGGCGATGACCTGGGCCGCCAGCTCGTCGGCGGGGGCCGGGAGGGCGAAGCCGAACTCGTCGGACCACTCGGTCAGCCCGCCGGCGAGGCCCTGGCGCATGACGTCGAAGCGCTGCGCGCCCACCACGCCCATCTCCGGGTCGCGCACGGCGTGGAGCCACAGCTCGAACTCGAGCAGGAGCCAGGCGTCGCCCCGGTCCGCGTCGTTGCGCACGACGCCCGACCACAGCGCCGCGAGGCGGCCGTCGAGGTCGGCCTCACCGCCGAGGCTGGCCCCCAGGTCGGTGATCGTGCGCTCGATCCACCGCTCCAGCAGGGCGACCAGCAGGCCGGGCTTTCCGCCGAAGTGGTCGTAGAGGGCACCGGTGGTGCGGTTCGCCGCCGCCGCGACCGCCTCGGCCGACGTGGCGTGGAAGCCCTTGCGGGCGAAGAGGTCGGCGGCCGCGTCGAGCAGCAGGCCTCGCGTCTCCGCCCGCCGCTCCTCCTGCGTCCGCCCCATCGCCGAGCAACCTACATCGGCTCATCTATGTATGTCGACCACCTGATGCAAGTCGCGTGTGGCGTGCCGGCGTCGAACCAGCCGCGCAGACCGTTCTTGGTGCACGGTTGGTCGACATGCAGCCATCGGTGCACCAGGAACCGGTCGGCGGGCGGTGGTGCTGGTCGCCAGACCGTTCTTGGTGCAGCAGCGGTCGACATGCAGCCATCGGTGCACCAAGAACCGATCGCTGCTCCTCTGGCCCTGGGTCGTGACCGGACGCCGCCGCATCGGTTCTGGGGGTCGATGTGGTCGCCCTGCGACCCGTCCGACCCCGAGAACGGGCACGCCCGGCCCGCGCCGGAACCGGATCGGTTCTGGGGGTCGATGTGGTCGCCCTGCGACCAGTCCGACCCCGAGAACGGCACGCCGGCCCGGGCCCGGCCCGCCCGGCCGGCCTCGGTGGCCGCGACGTGGCGCGGAGCGCCGGGGCCGTCGCCCGGGACGAGCGGGTCAGCCCCGGCGGGTGGCCGGGGGGCGGGGCTTGCCGCTGCGGCGGCGCTTGGTGCCGGTGGCCGGCAGGCCGGCCTCGACCAGCGCCTCGCGCTTGGCCTTGCGGCGCGAGGCCCCGCTGGGGCGCACCTTGGGCGACCCGGCCAGGGCCCGGTCCAGGTCGGCGGGGCCGTCGCCCCGGCCACCTCGGTCAGCGCGGCCGTCGGCGTCGCCACCCCGGGCCGCCTTGGCCTCGGCTCGGGCGCGACGCTCGGGGCTGTCGGCCTCGCCGAAGGCGGCCTGTCGGCGCTCGGCCCGGTTGCTCGGGCCCTTCGACCGGCCGGCGGGGCGACCGGCGCCGCCGGCGGCGGCGCCCGCCGTTGCGCGCCCACCGGCGCGGTCGCCAGCGTCGGCGCGAGCGGTGCGAGGTGCGCTCGACCGCTCGGCCTGGTCGGACGCCTTGGCGGCCTTCGCATGCGGCCGGCCCGGGCGGGCGTCGGCACCAGTCGGGCGGTCGGTGCGGAAGCGGTCGTCGTCGCGACGGGCCCGCCCGGCACCCGATCGCCCGGCGTTCGCAGCGCGACCGCCGCCGGCCTGGACCTTGCCTCGGACCGCCGCCGGGCGGCTGGCCGCGGCCTTGAACGCGGCGTGGCCCTCGGGGAGGAGGCCCACGGCCGGCTCGCGGAGCTCGCCCTCGACGCCCGCCTCCTTGCGGAGCTTGGCGGCGTCGCGCTTCTGGGCGATCGGCACCAGGGCGACCACGGTGCCGAGGGCGCCGGCGCGGCCGGTGCGGCCCGAGCGGTGGACGTAGTCCTTCGGGTCGGCCGGGATGTCGAAGTGGACGACGCAGGCCACGCCCTCGACGTGGATGCCGCGGGCGGCGACGTCGGTGGCGACCAGCGCCTTGACCTCGCCCCGGTGGAACGCGGCCAGCGCCCGCTCGCGCTGGGCCTGGCTGCGGCCGCCGTGGATCGGGGCGGCGGAGACACCGGCCTGGCCGAGCTGCTTGGCGATGCGGTCGGCGCCGTGGCGGGTGCGGGAGAACACGACGGTCGGGCCGACCCGCTCGATGATCTCGGCGGTGAGCTGGGCCCGGCCCTGGCGCTCGCTGGCCCAGAAGTGGTGGACGACGTCGCCGCTCTCGTCGTCGGGCATCTCGTGCACGACCGGATCGGACTGGTAGCCCTTCACGAGGGCGTCGATGGCGCCGTCGAGCGTCGCCGAGAACAGCAGCGTCTGGCGGTCCTGGTTCGTCTGGTCGAGGATGCGGCGGACGTCGGGCAGGAACCCCATGTCAGCCATGCGGTCGGCCTCGTCGACCACGGCGAAGCGCACGTCGCGCAGGTCGCACGCCTTCCGCTCGATGACGTCGAGCAGGCGCCCGGGGCAGGCGACGACGATGTCGACGCCGGCCCGCAGCTGCTTGATCTGCGGCTCGATGCCGGCGCCGCCGTAGACGGCGAGGACCCGCAGGTCGCCGCCGAGGGCGCGCAGCTCGTCGGCCACCTGGAGGGCCAGCTCGCGCGTGGGGGTGAGGACGAGGCCCTTCGGGCGCTTCGGCGCCGAGCG
Organism: Aquihabitans sp.; assembly: GCA_036263575.1. Lineage (GTDB taxonomy): Bacteria > Actinomycetota > Acidimicrobiia > Acidimicrobiales > Iamiaceae > Aquihabitans. The sequence goes on from DATAGR010000555.1 coordinate 5,472, forward strand.
GGTCACGGCGGCGACCATGGGGACTCCGAACGCGATCGTCTTGCCGGAGCCCGTCGGCGCCTTGCCGCAGAGGTCGCGGCCGTCGAGGGCGTCGGGGATGGTGGCGGCCTGGATGGGGAACGGCTCGTCGATGCCGCGGGCGGCGAGGCGGCGCGCGATGTCGGCGGGCACGCCGAGGGCGGCGAAGGTCGTGGTCATGGGGTCTGGCTCCTCGGTGCCCCGAGGGGCACGGATCTCGGGTTGGCAGGGGCGGGGCCCCGCGTGGCGGGGTCGACAGCCATCTCCCGCTCCTGCCGGCCGGGCCGGCGGGCCCACCGTGGGCCTCGGGTTCGCCTCGCGGCGTCCCCTCTCGAGATCGCTGTCCGATCGGAGCGGCACGCCGGTCCTGATCGACCCGTGCACGCTACCGGGCCGGACCCCGGTTCGCGCGAACCGTCGCCCCTCGCCCCGTCGAGCGGCGCGGCGTCAGCCCCGATCGGCCTCGGGGTGCTCGG
>DATAGR010000556.1:0-2160 GCA_036263575.1 Aquihabitans sp.
GCCGCCGCCCCCGAGCGCGAGGCCGGCGAGGTCATCGAGGACGACGGCGAGGCCCACCAGCGGATCATCGCCTTCCTCGACGGCCTCAAGGTCCTCTGAGCCCACCCCCCTCGAAAGGAACGCAGACATGGCACTTTCCAAGGTGTGGGTCCACGCCGAAGCGACCCCCGACGGCACCGTCGCCCCCATCACGCTCGAGATCCTGGCCAAGGCCCGTGAGCTCGCCGACGCCGTCGAGGTGTTCACCGCCTCCGACGGCACGGCGATCGCCGAGGTCGTCGGCAAGCACGGCGCCACCAAGGTGCTCGCCACCGGCGACCTGGCCGGCAAGCTGCCCGGCGTCCACGTGGCCGCCGCCCTGGCCGCCGCCATCGAGGGCGGCGACGCCCCCGACCTGATCCTGCTCGGCACCACCTACGACGGCCGCGACATCGCCGCCCGCTTGTCGGTGAAGCTCGACAAGCCGGTCCTCACGAACAACAACGACGTCGAGGTCGCCGACGGCAGCGTCGTCGTCTCCACCCAGATCTTCGGTGGCACCCAGATCGTGAAGACGAAGTTCGCGGCCGGCGCCCCCGCCATCGCCACGGTCCGGCCCAAGTCGTTCGTGGCCGAGGAGACCGGCGGCGGCGCCGCCGAGGTCGCCTCGCTCACCGTCCCCGACACCGGTGCCGCCGGCGCCGCCAAGGTCCTCGACCGCCACGTCGAGGAGACCTCCGGCCCGAAGCTCGACGAGGCCGCCGTCGTGGTCGCCGGTGGCCGTGGCCTCGGCGAGGCCGGCAAGTTCGACCTCATCGAGGAGCTGGCCAAGCTCACCAAGGGCGCCCCCGGCGCCTCGCGGGCCATCGTCGACGCCGGCTGGGTGCCCTACAGCTACCAGGTCGGCCAGACCGGCAAGGTCGTCAAGCCCACCGTCTACCTGGCCGCCGGCATCTCCGGCGCCACGCAGCACATGGTGGGCATGAAGGGCTCCAAGAACATCGTGGCCATCAACAAGGACCCCGAGGCGCCGATCTTCGGCATCGCCGACCTCGGCGTCGTGGGCGACGTCCACAAGGTCTTGCCCAAGCTCATCGAGGCCCTCAAGGCCCGCTGACCCTGCGCAGCACCGTGCGATGCGACGGGCCCCGGCTCCGGCCGGGGCCCGCTCGCGCCCCGAGTCGCCGGCCCGCCGCCCGCCGATGAAGCTCAGCTCTCCCTTCGGGCGCGACCGGCGCGAACGCGACGACCGACGCCGGTCGCTGCGGCGCGGCGAGGCGGTGACGGTGGCCTGCCGCCTCCGCCGCACCTCGGCCCGCGGCTGGGGCCCGTGGACCCCCGCCGAGCTCACCCTCGGCCCGGTGCCCGACGGACCGGTCGGGTGGCACGCCGACGACCCCATCGCAGTCGGGCTCCCCGCCACGCGTGGGCCGGTCGACGCCCGCTTCGACGACATCGACGACGTGTGGTCGCGCGACGTCCGCTTCCGCACCGAGGCGTTCTGGGGCATGGACGGCGGGATCATCGTGCTGGCCGCCGAGCGAGCGACCACCGAGGTGGCCGTGCCGCCGGAGCTGCTGGGCCCGCTGCTCGAGCGCCTGCAGTCCCAGCTCGGGTTCGAGCCGTCCGGCTGACGAGGGGCGGCGGGTAGCGTCGGCCGTCGTGGACGCCGACGACCAGCCGACCGCGGCCGAGGTCACGATCGACGAGCTGGCCGCCGAGGTCGGCATGACGGTCCGCAACATCCGGGCCCACCAGTCCCGGGGCCTCGTGCCGCCGCCGCGCATCGTCGGCCGCATCGGCTACTACGGCAACCCGCACCGGGCCCGCGTGCGGCAGATCCAGCGGCTGCAGGAGGAGGGGCTGAACCTGGCGGCGATCGCGCGCGTCGTGGCCGACGGGCGCCTCACCGCCGCCGCCACCGAGCCGTTCACCGACGCCGCCCCGGTCGACGCCCCCGCCGGCGCCCTGGCGGCGCGCCTCGGCCTGGACCCCGACGACCCGGGCATCGCCCGGGCAGCGGCGCTCGGCCTGGTGACGCCCGAGGGCGACGGGGTCCGCATCGAGCACCCGAGGCTCATCGACGTGGCCGAGCAGCTGGCCGCCCAGGGCGTGCCCCTCGACGCCATGCTCGACGCCGTCGTCGAGATCCAGGCCGCGAGCGATCGGGTCGCACGGGCC
>DATAGR010000557.1:0-14965 GCA_036263575.1 Aquihabitans sp.
GTCGGCGCCGTCGGCGCCGTTGGTGGTGACGACGGCGAAGGGCGGGTCGTCGGTGACCCCGGGCGGGTCGTAGTCCTGCACCTGCTCGGTGGCGGTCGGCGGCGTGCCGGAGAACGTCGGCGGCTGCGAGAGGTCGTTGTAGATCGGGTCGCCGCCGGAGACCGACGACGTGATCGTGCAGGGGTGGAGCAGCTCGACTACGAGGTTGTTGGTCGACGTGACCGAGACGGTGCGTGCCGTGCTCCAGTTCGCCTCGGTGAAGGCGTACGTCATCGGCTTGCCGTCACCGGCGCCGATGTCGCAGCCCGTGCCCACCGACAGCGTGATCACGGTGGGGGGCCGCGGTGACGGGGGCAGTGGCTTGCCCGGGTCCGGCGGGGTGTCGAGCATCAGCTCGTAGGTCGCGGCGTCCACGGTGTTCTCGCGCAGGACCGCCGGCCCGCTCTTCCGGTCGAGGTTCACGCCGGCGACGTCGTTGTCCGCGATGTTGGCCTCGTACGCGTCCTGGGTCGCGTCGTAGATCGGGTCGAGGCTCTCGAACGTGAAGCGGATCTCGCAGGTGTGCTTGACCGTCTCGACTCGGAGGTCCTCGTCGTAGAGGTCGTCCTTCGAGCGCACGGTCATCGTCCGGCCGGTCTTCCAGTCGGCGTTCGGGATCGTGATCTGGAACGGGTCGCCGATCGAGGCGACCTCGCCGTTCCACAGCACGATGCAGTCGCGGTCGACGTTCACCGACATGGTGACGTTGGCCGGTGGCCCGTACGACGCCGGGAGCCCGGGCTTGGTCGGGTCGAGCAGCTGGCGGTCGGGCTGCGACTGCAGCCTGACGGTGATGTCCTCGCCCACGAGCGGCGTCGCCTCGGCCACGTTCGTGCCGTTGCCGCCGTCGTCGACGATCACGCCCGCCTGGTCGTCGTCCTGGATCGAGAGGGTGTGGCTGTTCGGCTCGGCGATGGCCACGCCGACCACGTTGGTAGCGAGGTCGAGGTGGGCCTCCTCGCCGAAGAGCTCCGCCACGTCGTCCTGGATGAGGTTGACCTGGAGGTTGGCCACCGCGCCGTCGACCGACCCGGCGGGGAACGTCACGCCGCCCCCGCCCAGCGTGAAGTCGTTGCTGATCGTGGCGGTGGACGTCGCCTGGTTGGTGATCGGGACGAACACCGCGCTCGGCGTCGAGCTGATGCCCGGGTCGAGGATGCGGAGCTTTACCTGGACGTTCTTGGTGCCGGCGTCCTCCTTGGCGGTGCTGGTGCCGGTCACGAAGTTGACGACGTACTTGGCGTACTCGTAGGCGCCGATGTCGCAGTCCCCGACCTGCGGGTTGTTGAGGATCCCGTTGCCGTCGAGGCCCCGCGTCACCGATCGGGCGTCGACCGTGCCGCAGTGCGCGTTGCCGCCGTTGTCGATGGCGTTCGAGCCGGCGCTGAGGGCGAACGTCTGCTGCACCTCGGGGCCGCCGTTCTGGGCGAGCGTCGCAGACATGCCGGTGACCGAGCCCATCGAGCCCATCCCCATGAGGTCGCAGCTGCCGGGCGAGATCAGGTTGCCCGCGCCGACGAAGTTCCCGATGGCGACCTGGGTCTGGCAGGAGGTGCCGGTGATGATCGAGTTCCACACGGTGCCGCCGCCCGTGCCGTTGATGAGGTTGCCGGTGTCCTTGAACGTCGACCGCTCGAAGTTGTACTTCTGCGTCGTCGCGGTGGAGAGGAACACCGACGAGTTGGCGAACACCGTGCTGTCGGTCAGCTCGAAGGTGGTGCCGGTCGGCGCCCCCGACGGCTGGATGTAGACCACGCCGCCGTTGCCGGCGATGCTCGTCGAGTTGTTGCGGATCAGGCTGCGCTCGAGGTGGATGAACGGGTTCGAGCTGCCCGGGTTGACGGCGATGGCGCCGCCCTTGTCGCCGGCGGTGTTCGACGCCAGCAGCATGGCGTAGCCGTTGAGCGTCGACGGGCCCTGGTTCAGGAAGATGGCGCCGCCCTCGTCGGAGGCGGAGTTGGAGGTGTAGGCGCCGCCGTTGTTGGTGATGGTGGGCCACTCGGCGTAGATGGCGCCGCCCTTCACCGCGCTGTTGCCCGTGAAGACGGCGTTGTCGAAGGTGAGCTTCGAGTTGTCGCTGGCGTAGAGAGCGCCGCCCTGGCCGTTGACCGCGAAGGCCCCGGCTGCGCCGTTGGCGCCGTTGCCGCCCTGGACGGTGAGGTTGGCGAGCGTCAGGTTGCCGGCCTCGGCGGTGAGGAAGCCGACGATGAACGGGCGCACGGCGCCGCCACCGCTGATCTTGAAGGCGGCGGCGTTGGTGTTGGGCCCGATGATCTTCATCGGGTTCGTCGGCCCGGAGATGGTCGGGAACGGCTGGACGGCCCCGGCGATCGAGTAGGTGAGCGTCATCGTCTGGCCGGCGAGGCTCGGGTCGATCTGCACCGTGTCGAGCACGTTCGCCACCGGCGCGCCGGTGGAGCAGTCGACGTCGTGGGCGTTGCTGTTGTTCTGCGCCGACTGGATGGCGGCGCGCAGGCTGCACTTGCCGTCGGTGGGGAACTGGCCCTGCGCGTTGGGCGCGATGTCGAGCGCGGTGTTGACCGTGATCGACGCCGCCGACGCCGGCGGCGCCTGCGCCACCAGCACGACCACCGTCGAGACGAGCGCGATCGCGACCGCGCTCCGGACCTTGCGTGCCGTTCCCACCCCTGTGTTCCCCCACTCCCGCGTGGGGCGCCCCGCGCGCCCGACCGCGGAGCGTAGCGGCTCCTGCACCCGGAGAGCGATCCGGTGGGCGCCGCCCCATCCGCCCGATCGCGCTCTGCGCAACGTCCAAGGCCACACCAAGGCGGACCTGAGCGCGGCGCACCAGGGTCGTCGGACCGCCCACGACAGATGGAGCCCACCGTGTCCGAGCTTCGCCCCGAGCCGGCCCGACCCGCCGCCCGTCGACGGCCGCCCCCGCGCGACGCCGTGCGACCGAGGACCAGCCGACGGCACCGCCGCCAGGACCTCGCGCTGTGGGGCATCGCCACCGCCGTCGGCCTGTGGTTCGGCCTCACCGCGCCGAGCACGTCGGCGGTGGACCCGCCGCCCGCCGAGACCCCGACGACCGCACCGGCGCCGCCGGTCACGGCGCGTACCTCGCTCCTCGGACCGGCGGTGGGGCGGTGACGTCGGCGCCGCCCACCGCGCTCGCCGAGCGGCCGGCGACCCGGCCCCGGCCCTCGCCCCCGCCCGCCACCGGCGTCGGGCCCCGGCCACGCCGTCGGCGGGAGCTGACGCCGCACGCGCTGGGCACGGCCATCCACCTGGGTGCGGTGGCGACGGTCGCCTGGCCGATCGCCGAGTGGCTGCACGGCCCAGCGCCCCGACCGCTCGTGCCCCTGGTGGCCCACGTCTCCGGGATGCTCGCCGGCTACGGCGTGCTGGTGCTCCTGGCCCTCATGTCCCGGGCGCCCGCACTCGAGCGGGGCATCGGGGCCGACGTCCTGGCGCGCTGGCACGCCCGCGGCGGCCGCCTGGTGCTGGTGTCGGTCCTGGTCCACGCGTGGGGGGCGGTGGCGGCGTGGGCGGCGTTGCGCGGCGAAGCCGGCGCCGCCGCGCTGTGGCAGGTGCTCCGGATGCCGGGGCTCGCCGCCGCCACGCTGGGCACGGCCCTGCTGGCGGGCGTCGGCATCGCTTCGGCCCGGGCGGCTCGGCGGCGGCTCTCCTACGAGCGCTGGCACGCCCTGCACCTCCTCACCTACGTCGCCGTCGCCCTCTCGTCCAGCCACCAGCTCGCCGGTCCGGACCTCGCCGGCCACCGGCTCCTCCAGGTCGGCTGGGCGCTCCTCTACGCGTACGTCTTCGCCCTCGTGCTCCGCCACCGGGTCCTCGCACCACTGCGGCAGGCGGCGCGCCACCGTCTCCGCGTTCGCCGCGTCGTCGACGAGGGGCCCGGCGTGATCAGCATCGAGGTCGAGGGCACCCACCTCGACGAGCTCGACGCCGAGCCCGGCCAGTTCTTCCGCTGGCGGTTCCTCACCCCCGACCACTGGGGCAGCGCCCACCCCTTCTCCCTCTCGGCGCCGCCGACCACCGACCACCTCCGCCTCACGGTCAAGGCGCTGGGGCGAGGCAGCGCCCACCTGCAGTCGGTGCCCGTCGGCACCTGGGTGGTGGCCGAGGGGCCGTACGGCGCCATGACCGAGCGGCGGCGGACCCGGCGCGACGTCCTGCTGATCGCCGGCGGCGTGGGCATCACCCCGATGCGGGCGCTCGTCGAGACGCTGGCCCTCGAGCCCGGCCAGGACCTCCTGCTCGTCTACCGGGCGCGGACCCCCGAGGAGGTCCTGTTCCGGGACGAGCTCGACGACATCGCCCGTCGCCGCGGCGCCAGGATCGCCTACCTCTACGGCGACGACCCCGCGTGCCTGTCGGCGGCCGAGCTCCGGCGCCGGGTGCGCGGCCTCGAGGAGCGGGACGTCTTCCTGTGCGGCCCGCCCGGCATGACCGCCGCGGTGCGCACCGCCCTCCAGGAGGCCGGCCACCCACCCGACCTCCTCCACGACGAGCGGTTCAGCTGGTGACCCGTCGCGAGCTCAGCCGCCGAGGTCGCGGGTCAGCTGTGCTTGCCGTGGGCCTCGTCGCAGAGGCGCTCCTCGCCCTCGGCGATGCTGCCGGCACCCAGGCCCTCGAGGGCGGCGAACGGGCCGCACTCGTGCGAGCGGATCCACACGTGGATCATCGGGGTCTCCGGCGGTTTGATCAGCCCGGGGCGGCACTCGCCCTCGGCGTTGGTGACGCCGGCGACCGTGCCCTGCGGGCTGTAGCACAGGTTGTCGTGGATGTGCCACTGCATGAGCTCGCCGCCCATGTCCGGCACCTCGTCGAGCGGCGTCCCCGGCTTGACCATGTACATGGCCGCGGCCAGCTTGCGTTCGCCGTCCTCCACGTCGAACACGAGCGACTCGGGCTTGTTCGGATCCAGGAACACGTCGTCGTTCTGGAACTCCCGGTTGATGAAGTGCTCCGTGCCGGTGCCACCGTCGCCGATCGACCGGAAGCCGGCGGCCTCGGCCACCTTGGGGTCGCTCCACTGCGGCAGCTGCAGGAGCGTGACGGCGATGAGGTTCTCCGCCTGCGCCTGCTCCTTCGGCGTCACGCCCTCGGTCCCGCCGAGGTCGATCGGCAGGTCGGGGTCGTACGGGACCGGCTCGGCGCTCGCCTCGTGGGCGGTCCCCTCGTCGTGGCCCTCGTCGTGGGCGGCCGCGGCGACCTCGGTGACCGCTGCGGGCTCGCCGTGGTCGTCGCCGTGGTCGTCGCCGTGCGACCCGTCCTCGGCGGCGGCGTCGGCGTGGTGGCCGCCGGGGCCGTGGTCGCCGGCGAGCGACGGCAGCATCGAGGTCGAGGCCAGCGCGGCGACGGCGATCGCCGACGCGCCGAGCATCGCGCCCGAGAGGCCGGAGCTCACCGACCGCCGGGTCAGCCAGCCGGTGGCGTAGGCCAGGCCGCCCACCACGATCGTGGCTTCGAGCACGGCGGCGACGGTGTCGGGGTAGCCGAAGGGCTCGACCTCGCCGCTGATGCCGACGGTCCGCGACACGATCCACACGGCGAGCACGCCGAGGTTGCCGACGATCCCGAGGCGCACCAGGAGCTGGCCGGGGCGGAAGGCGATGCCCAGCGCCCAGATGACCTGGAACCAGGCGACCGCGAGGAAGAAGGCCCCGTGGACGTCGTTCGCCGCCAGGTGCGTCGGCGCGAAGCCGAAGTGGATGGCGGCGGCGCCGAAGCTGGCGAAGGCGAGCAGCCAGCGCAGCGGGACCTCCGAGGACAGAGCGCCCTCGGCGCCGTGGTCGGTCCCGTGCGACGCGAAGGTCGTTTGCATGTCGTCCCCTGGTAGCCGCGGCGCCCCCAAGACGCCGCGATGGTGAAGACGGTACCAAGGGGTGTGACCGGCGCCACCATCGCCTGCCGGCTCGGATGGGTGCATCGGTTCTTGACGAAACCTGGTACCTGGCTTACACAGGTACCGTGCCCGGCCACGATCCGCAGCTCCTCAAGGGCGTCCTCTCCATCCTCCTGCTGCGGCTCCTGGTCGACCGGGAGTCCTACGGCTACGAGCTGGTGCAGCAGCTCGCGGCCGCCGGCCTGCCGGACGTGCTCGAGGGCACCGTGTACCCCGCCCTCGCCCGCCTGGAGCGCGAGGGGTGGGTGGCGACCCACCTCGTCCGCTCATCTGCCGGCCCGGCCCGCAAGTACTACCGCCTGACCGCCGACGGCCACGCGCACCTCATGGAGGCATCCGAGGCCTGGCGGTCCTTCGTGGCCGTCGTCGACGACGTCCTCCACGCACCAACACCCGTTGCCCCCGAACCAGGAGCCTGACGTGTCCCGAGCACCCTCCGTCATCGACCGCGCCAGGATCGAGTGGGCCGTCTGGTCGCTCGACCAGCGCCTCTACGAGCTCCCCCGCCGAGCACGCATCGAGCGACGTCGGGAGCTGCGCGCCAACCTCCTCGACGCCACGCCCGACATCGGCGTGTCCGCCGCGCTGCGCCGCCTGGGCGACCACCGCCGGCTCGCCGAGGACTACCTCGAGGCGGAGCTCGGCCCGGGACGCCGGCCGTCGTGGTGGGCGGCGGTGCTCGTGGTGACCGCCTTCCCCCTCTTCTTCCTCTCGCTGAGCACCGACGTGGCCCACGCCTTCCGGGCCGGCATCGTCGCCAGCGACCCGCAGGCCAGCGGTTCGTTCACCACCAAGGGCATCGCCGGCCTCCAGAGCGACATCACCTACACGCTCGAGGCGGGGCAGGGCAGCTACGTCGGGGGTGCCATGACCCCGCTGTGCTGGTTCCTCATGGCCGTCGTGGCGATCGTCGTCGGCCGCCTCTGGCTCATCCCCCGCGCCGCCTGGCGACGCCGGGCCGATCTGGTCTGACCCGCCCGAGCGGCGGGGCCTCGGCCACCGGGCCAGAAGCGCACCGTCACGACGAGGACCCACGCGTGGAACGCCAGCGCCGGGACGATCTCGCGACGGCGGCCACGCCGACCTGCGACGAGGCGATGCCGGCCGCCGTCGCCGCGACCGTCGCGGCCGCGAGGCCGACGAACACCGCGGTCCGCTCCTGCCAGGCGAACATCGTGACGAACACGGGGATGGCGGCACCGAGCACCAGCCCCGCAGCGACGTGGACGGGGTCGCTCCCAGGCGGGGGGCCGATCGGCACCGCCCCGGCGACGAACTGGCCGACCATCGCCGTCACGAACACGCCGACGAAGGCCCAGCCCGCCTCGGACGCGTGGCGAACGGCCACCGCGAACACGATGAACAGGACCGCGGCCACCATCAACACCCACCCGAAGGACCCGCCACCAGGCGTGCCGGCCAACCGGCTCAGCGGCAACGGGCCGAACAGGTCGAACCCCGAGCGCACCACCGCGGCACCGATGCCGACCCACAGGACCGCCACCGCGAGGGGACCCGACAGCAGCCACCTCGACGACACCCCCCCGGTACGGAACCAGCGACCGGCGCGGACCACCACGGCAGCGAGGCAGTTGATCGAGGGTGCTGCACGGCGGGTTCGCCAGCGGCAACGGCCGCGCCGGCAGGGCTCAGCGGGGCGCCGTGCGCTTTCGGCGGGTGGGGGCGGCGAAGGGACCGCTGACCTCGTAGGTGATGCCGGTGCCCGACGGCGCCGGGCCCCGCTGCGAGCTGAAGTAGAGCCTCGATCCCGACGGGTCGAACGCCGGCCCGGTGATCTCCGAGCCATCCTGGCCGACCACCTGCAGCAGCGGGCTCACGACGCCGCTGCGCAACAGGCACACCTGCATGTCGCCACCGTCCTCGGCCACGAGCACGTCGCCGTTCTGGGCCACGGTCACGTTGTCGACGCCGGTGAGGATCGGCGTGGGCGAGCTGGCGGCGTCGTACACGACGGTGAGCACCGAGGTCGTGGTGTCGAGCGCCCACACCCGGTTGTCGCCCTTGGTGGTCAGGTAGACGGTGCCCTGGTGGTACCAGCAGCCCTCGCCGCCCTTCAAGGCGGTGGATCCGGGCACCTGCCGGCGGGTCGGATCGAGGGCGCCGCCCTGCGGCTGCGGCACGGCCAGCCAGGTCACCGCGCCTCCTGCGCCCACGGCCGCCACCTCGAGCCGGCCGGCCGCGAGCGACGGGTACGCCGTCGGCGTGAAGCGGTAGAAGCGGCCGTCGGGCTGGTCCTCGGTGAGGTAGAGGTGGCGCCGCAGCGGGTCGACCGCCACGGCCTCGTGCTTGAAGGCGCCGAGGGCCGGCAACGGCGTCGCCACGCGGCGACCGCCGGGATCGCACTCCCACACCAGGCCGGCATCGTGCTCCTCGCACGACAGCCACGTGGCCCAGGGCGTCGGCCCGCCGGCGCAGTTCACGCTAGTGCCGACGAGGATCCGGTAGGCGTCGACGATCGCACCGTCCGGACCGAACGCCACCGCACCGGCGCCGCCGACGGCCGGCACCTCGCTGTTCGACACGTACGTCCAACCCCCGTCGGGGCGGCCGAACGTCGCGCCCCCGTCGGGGGCCGAGTGCCACGGGTAGGCGGTGCCCGGCACGAGCGACCCGCTGGTGGCCACCACCCTCGAGCAGAACCCGGCCGGGAGGCGGATGCCGTTGGCGTCGGGCGCGCCGAGCGGCCCGTAGGCGCCACCGCCCGTGGGGCGGGGTGCGGCCAGGGCCTGCTGCCAGAGGCCGTGGCCGAGGGCGGCCGTGACCACCCCGGTGGCCAGCCCGGAGCGGAGGAAGGTGCGGCGGTCCATCGTGGGCATGCCGTGGTGATCGACCACCGCAGGCGCCGACTCCTCGTTCGCCAGGCGAACGCTCGGTGAAGTCTCCATGGAGGCGCCAACCCCGGAACGCCCCGCCCGTGACGCAGGCACCGGCCCGACCGTCTCTCCGTGACCGGTCCGATGCGGGTGAGATCCAGCGTCTCGTAGATGCCTTGGAGCTCGACTCGTCCGTCCGCGAGAGCCTTGCGACACCCAGCCGATAGCTTCCACGAACCGGGAGTTGCGCTCGTGCGACCGCATCGACGGCGTCCCCGGGCCACTAGCTCAATTGGCAGAGCATCGGACTTTTAATCCGCCGGTTCAGGGTTCGAGTCCCTGGTGGCCCACCACGTCGTCCCCATCGCCGGGCGGCGCGCCCGCGAGCGCGGCGCCGTACCCTCGGGTCGAGGAGGTCGTGATGACCACAGACGGTTCGCTCACCGCCGAGGACCGCACGTTCCTGGCCCGACCGCTGCACGGGTTCTTCTCCGTGGCGGCCGGGCCGACCCCGCCGCAGCCCCGCCCGGTCTGGTTCGAGGCCACCGCCGAGGGGACGGTCCAGCTGTTCACCGGCCCGACGACGGCCAAGGTCCGGCGCCTGGCGCGGGACGCCCGCGCCTCGATCGTCGTGGCCTCGCCGGTCGGTGAGCGCGAGCGATGGGTCTCGGTTGCAGGCGCGACAACCGTCGTGCCCGACGGCGCCCAGGACCTCGTGACCCGCCTGGCCGCCCGCTACTGGGACCTCGACGACCCGGTACGAGCCGACGAGCTCGACGGCATGCTGGCCGAGGAGTGGGTCCGCGTGGTCATCCACCCGGACACCGTCAGCCGCTACACCAGCTGACGTTTACCGGCGAGGCCCTCCAGCGCGTCCCGTCTGCGGCGTCAGCCCAGGACCGAGTCGTCCTGGGCTGTACGCCCAGGTCTCGACGGCCTTGCCGTCCACGGCCCGGTCCACCAGCACGTCGAGCGTGCTGACCTCGCGGCCGTCCATCGTCGCCGTGCCGGAATCGACCGGTGGCATGTTCAGGGCGGAGATCGTCCAGTGCTCGCCGACGACGACTACGGCACGGTCCTCCGGCGCATGTGCGCCTCGGCGCGGGGCGAGGCAAGGTGCTTGCGCCGGATCAGGCGTCGACAGCGCTCGGGGTACCGTCCGCTCGGAGCGACGCGAAGAAGGCGTGCACGGCCGCCGCGACCTCGTGGGGACGGTGGACGTGGGCCAAGTGCCCGACCCCGCGCACGTCGGCGGTGGCGATGCCCGCCGGGAGCCGGTGCAGCGGCGTGGGGATGTTCGCCCGGACGTAGAGCCCGGGCACCCGGAGCTCGGTGAGCGCTCGCTGACCGTCGTGGGTGAAGGTGTCGCGGACGAGCCCGCCCATGACGGCACGGTCGGTCTCTGCCAGTCGCCTCAGCACCTCGCTGCGGAAGCGCTCGTCGTCGGCTCGGTCGAACGTCGCACGCATGGAGCACCGCGTGAGGGCGGGCCACCAGGCGCTCGGCACGGCTCGCAGCACCCCGCCGAGCAGCGTGCGGGCCACACGTGGCACCAGGACGGGCGAGTCGAGGACCACCACCGCGGCCACCGCCTCGGGGTACATCGCCGCCATGCGGAGGGCGGTGAGGCCGCCCTGGCTGTGACCCAGCACCACGTGCGGACCGGGGCCGGCGCCGGCGACGACCTCGCGTGCCTGCGCGTCGAGGCCGATCGCGGCGGCCGGGGGATCGACGGCCAGGACGCGCAGCGCCGGACCGAGGTCGAGGGCATCGATGAGCGGCCCGAACTCCCCGGCGTGGCCGCCGACACCTGGCAGCAGGACCATCGACGCAGGAGGCGCGCGGCGCTCGCCCTGACGCGGTGTGGGCGCCACCACGTCGCGCTCGAGCCGGCGCCCGATCGTGGATGGTGACGCCGCGGGCGTGCTCACGGCCGGACGGCGCGGACGGCCCAACAGGTGCTGCCGTAGGTGACGCCGTCGGCGCCCTCGTGGGCCGCCGTGGAGGCGTGCAGCGCGTCGAGCGCTCGGGCTCGTCCGTCGTCGTCGAGGCCGGCGAGCAGCCAGCCGAGCTGGCCGAGGATGAAGGTGCTGGCGTCGTCGGCGTCGTGACCGAACCACATCGGCGACGACGCGCGCTCGAGCTCGACGTCGACGAAGCCGGCTCCGCCCAGCAGGGACCGCACGTGGCCCTCGTCGGACAGGCTGAACGGACCGGGTGCGTCGGGGGGCGGGGTCGGCAGGTCCCGGCCGGCGGCGAGGGCGCCGGCGATCTCCCGCATCCACTCGTTGTCGGCCAGCGACGCCCACGTGGCCATGACCAAGCGACCACCGGGCCGCATGGCCGATCCGACGTTGGCGAAGGCGGCCGCGGGGTCGCCGAAGAACATGGCACCGGTCCGGCTGACGGCGACGTCGAAGCTGCCGGCCTCGAACGGGTGCACCTGGGCATCGGCCTGCACGAAGGTGGCGTTGGCCACGCCCTCGGCCGAGGCCCGGTCCCGAGCCACGTCGAGCATCCCGGCCGAGAGGTCGACACCGAGCGCCTCGCCGTTGCCGGAGGCACGGGCCGCGTCGCGCGTGGTCTGGCCCGTCCCGCACCCGATGTCGAGCACGCGCTCGCCCGGCGCGATGGCGGCCTCGGCGAGCAGCCGGCGGTGCAGCGGGGCGACGGAACGGTCGTAGCGGTCGGCGTGGGCGGCCCAGTAGGCGCCCTCCTCGCCGTCCCACGCTGCGAGCTGGGCGGCGTTCGACGGGTCGACGGTGGTGGTGGTGCTCATGGGTGGTGGTCCTTCGCTACTCTCCCTTTGGGACAACCACTGTCTCCCAAAGGGAGTACCGATGTCAACCGGACCGGCGATGACCACCACGTCGTACGCCATCCTCGGCCTGCTGGCGATCAAGCCGTGGACCACCCACGAGCTCGTGCAGCAGGTCGATCGCACGCTCCGCCGCTTCTGGCCACGAGCGCAGAGCAAGCTCTACGAGGAGCCCAAGAAGCTCGTGGCCCACGGCTACGCCAAGGCGGCCGACGACCCCGTCGGGCGCCGCCGTCGCACCCGCTACACCATCACCGCCCAGGGCCGGCGGGCGCTCGCCGCCTGGGTCGCCACCCCGGGCGAGGGTCCGGTGCTGGAGTTCGAGCAGCTCGTGAAGATCAGCTTCGCCGACGGCGGGACGCGAGCCGACGTGCTTGCCAACCTGGCCGCCACCCGGGCATGGGTCGCCACCCAGAACGAGGTGAACCTGGCCGCAGCCCGGGCGTACCTCGACGGCCAGGGCGAGTTCCCCGAGCGGGGCGCCCTGAACCAGCTAACCGGCCGCTTCCTCACCGACCTCTACGTCATGGTCGACGACTGGGTCGACTGGGCGACGGACGTGGTCGCCGACTGGCCCGACGACGTGCGGCAGGCGCCGTTCAGCACCGCGGTGGCGGAGGACGCCGTCCGGCGCTCGCAGGCCGTCGCCGACCGCCACGGCGGTGCCCGTCGGAGCGATCGGAAGCGCTGAGCAACCTCATCCTGGCCGCCTGCGGCAGCCCGCCGTGGAGGTCGCTCGTGGACGAACGACCCCTGGACGTCGGACGATGGCCCCACGACCAACGAACGCATCGACATCATCGAGGCCGCGACCCGCCCGGCGGTCCTGGCGGATCAGCGGCGGTGGGACGGTCGCTCGCGTCGATGGGGGCGGGCATCCGCGCCTACCGGGCGTCGAAGGCGGCCCTGAACGCGTTGACCCGCATGCTCGCCGCCGAGCTGCGCCGCGACGGGATCCTCGTCAACAGCACCGGTCCCGGGTGGGTGGCCACCGACATGGGCGGCGCCGGCGGGCGTCCGGTAGAGGCGGCGCGGCCAGCGTGCGGTGGGCGGTCGAGCTCCCCGACGACGTCCCGACCGGCGGCTTCTACCGAGACGGCGCCCCGCTCCACCTCTGACGCCTCCGCCCCTCGGCCGCACACCCGGTCGCAGTTCCTGGGAACCTTGGCGGTGCTGCGGGCATGGAGGGGTGACCGTCGGCAGGGACGAGGACGCCGTGCGCCGAGAGCACCAGGGCCCGGACACCGGGCAACCGCACGCCACCCCGCCCGACGATGCCGCGCTGTGGGCGCGCATCGCCGCGGACGACGCCGACGCCTTCGGGCTGCTCTTCGAGCGCCACGGTGCCCGCATCCACGGCTACGCCCTCCGGCGCACCGGCGACGTCGCCGCCGCCGAGGACATCGCCGCCGTGGTGTTCCTCGAGGCGTGGCGCCGGCGGCACGAGGTGGTGCTCGACCAGGCGTCGGCGCTCCCCTGGCTCTACGGCGTGGCCGCCAACGTGATCCGGCGCTGGCACCGCACCCGTCGACGGCACGGCGCCGCCCTCGCCAGGCTCGCCCAGCTCCCCTCGCCGACCACGACCCCCGTCGAACGCCACGCCGAGGCCGTCGCCGAGGCGGCGGCGGTGATGGCGCGGATCCGGCACCTCCCGGCTCGAGAGCGGGACGTCCTGGTGCTCTCGGTGTGGGAGGGCCTCTCGCACGCCGAGATCGCCGTGGCCCTCGACACCACCGTCGGCACCGTGAAGTCCCGCCTCCACCGGGCGCGCGCCCGGCTCGGCACCGTCGACTCGGGCGGCGGTGGCACTGGGACCGCCGCTGGTACTGCACCACCCGTGATCGCCGACCGCCCGCCCACCTCGCCGGCACCGGTCGCGTCGGTCGACCCACTGCCGGCACCCACCCCCCGCACCAAGGAGCCCTGACATGCCCGACGACCTCGACCCCGCCTCCTCGCCCGAACCGAGCAGCGCCGCACGGGTCACCGGCGCCACCGCGCTCGCCGACCCCACGCTCGACCCGGACCGCGGCGCCGACCTGCGCGCCTTCCTGGTGCGGGAGGCGGCCGCCGACACCGCCCGCCCGACCGCAGCCGCAGGACGATCGACACCGCGTCGTCGGCTGGCCGCCGGGATGGTGCTGGCCCTGGCGCTCGCCGGCGGGATCGTCGCCGTCGACGCGGTGACGGGCGGTTCGGGGTCGAGCCGATCCGCCGAGGCCGTGGCCATCACCGAGGAGGGTGCCTGGACGACGATCCGCATCGTCGACCAGGACGCCGACCCCGACGACGTCATGGCCCAGCTCGAGGCCGGCGGCATCCCGGCGCTCCGACGGACGATCCGGATCGGTCGGGCGAGCGACGGCAGCCCGACCGTGCGCCCCGAGGACATGGCGCCGGTGGGCGACCCGGCCGGTCAGGGCGCAACCGTCTTCGTCGTGCCCCAGGAGCCGCCGGGCGAGCGGGGCCTGGTCGCCCTCTCGGTCACCCGCACCGGCGCCGACCTCGACACCAGCCGGGATCGCACCGCCGAGGAGATCCGGGACGAGGCCCAGCGCGACTGGGCGGCCAACGGTGCCCGCCTGTTGGCCGACGGCTCGGTGTCGATCCGGGAGGGCTCGGGCAACACCGTCGTCGTCTACACCGCCGCGTGATCGGCCCGAGGTGTCCGCTCCCTGACGCGCCCCGGAGCAGTTCGCGGTGGGCGGTCGTAGGGTCCTGGCCGATGACGAACCTCGGCTACCAGATGCCCAACTTCACCTATCCCGACACTGCGCCGGCCGACCTGTTCGGCGTGATCGCCCGGCAGGCCCGAGAGGCCGAGGCGGGTGGCTTCGACACCGTGATGGTGATGGACCACTTCTACCAACTGCCGATGCTCGGCCCGCCCGAGCTCGAGATGCTCGAGTGCTACACGCTGCTCTCGGCCCTGGCCCAGCACACCTCCCGCGTGCGCCTCTCGGCGCTGGTCACCGGCAACACCTACCGCAACCCAGCCCTGCTCGCCAAGACGCTCACCACGCTCGACGTCGTCTCCGGCGGTCGAGCCCAGCTCGGCATCGGCGCCGGCTGGTTCGAGCTCGAGCACGACTCGCTCGGCTTCGAGTTCGGCACCTTCACCGAGCGCTTCGAGAAGCTCGAGGAGGCGCTGCAGATCATCAAGGGCATGTTCGCCGGCGACCGCCCCAGCCTCGACGGCAAGTGGTACCAGGTGCAACAGGCGATCAACTCGCCGGCCCCGCTCGGCCCGATCCCGATCATGATCGGCGGCGGTGGCGAGAAGAAGACACTGCGGCTCGTGGCCCAGTACGCCGACGAGTCCAACCTCATCTGCGGCGTCGACGAGATCCCCCGCAAGCTCGAGGCCCTCGCCGGCCACTG
>DATAGR010000558.1:0-6439 GCA_036263575.1 Aquihabitans sp.
CACGCGCACGCCGGCCCCGGCCACGACCTTGCGGGTGACGCGCTTGTCGTCGCAGCGGCTCATGGCGACCGCCGAGGTGTACTCGGAGAGCGACTCGCGCGTGACGACCGAGCGGCCGCCGTGCTCGAGGCGGAGGTAGCCCCCCTCGGCGTCGAGCACCTCGACGCGGATCCCCCGGCGCAGCGCCTCGTCGGCGATGATCCGGGCGTAGGGGTTGAGCCGCTCGAGGTCGTCGTCGGGGGCCGGCGTGAACAGGCGCTCGTTGATGGCGTTCTTCCGCTTCACGCCGAAGACCGGCACCCGCTCGAAGCCGAGCTTCTCGTACAGGGCGATCGCGGGCGCGTTGTCGTGCATCACCGAGAGGTCGAGGTAGGCGCGACCGCGCGCCTGGAAGCGCTCGACCAGGGTCCGCACCAAGAGCTCGCCGACCCCCGGGCGGGTGGTGGCGGGGTCGACGGCCAGGCACCACAGGCTGCAGCCGTTGTCGGGGTCGTCGAAGAGGCGGGTGTGGTCGACCCCGGTCACCGTGCCGAGCACCTCCCCGGTGGCCACGTCCTCCGCGACGAGGTAGGTGATGTGGCGCGTCGTGCGGTGGTTGTCCCACATCACGTCGACGTCGGCCGGCACCATGCCGCAGCGGACGTAGATCCGGTTCATCTCCTCGCAGTGCCCACGACCCGAGATCTGGCGGACGATCAACCCGGCGGCCGGACGGGGGCGCGGCCGGTAGTTGTGCATCCACATGCGGAACGTGAAGCTCGGGTCGATGAAGAACTCCTGGGGCTGGGTGGCCACCAGGACGTGCGGGTCGTGGAGGTAGAGGCAGATGTCGCGGCGGCCGCTGGCCTCGCCGCGCAGCACGTCGCGCAGGCGGTCGTGGTCCGCGAACGTCTGGCCCATCACCAGGCGGCCCCAGCCGAGCTCCTGGACGACGTCGCGCCCCATCCCCGCCGTGAGGTGGTCGGGTGGCCGCTCCCACGACGTGGTCGAGATGGCGTCGGCGCGGTCCCACCCCCGGGCGGTGGTCGCTCGGCGCCGGCCGGCCCCGGGGCCGCGGTCGCTCATCGGCCGACCCTGCCGGTCGAGGCGGCCGACGGTGGCACCAGCGACGGCGACGTCACGCGGCGGCACCGTCGATGCCGTGGCGCTGCAGCCACAGCTCGAGCAGGCCGAGCTGCCAGAGCTGGTTGCCGCGCAGCGGGGTGAGCTGCCCGTTCGGGTCGGCGAGCAGGCGGTCGACGGCGTCGGGTCGGAACAGGCCTCGGGCCTTGGCCTCGGGGGCGTGGAGCGCCGAGCGCACGAGGTCGAGGTACGGGCCCTGGAGGTGCTTGAGGGCCGGCACGGGGAAGTAGCCCTTCGGCCGGTCGATGAC
Source organism: Aquihabitans sp. (assembly GCA_036263575.1). Classification (GTDB taxonomy): domain Bacteria; phylum Actinomycetota; class Acidimicrobiia; order Acidimicrobiales; family Iamiaceae; genus Aquihabitans. Next base: position 1,373 of record DATAGR010000558.1, read on the forward strand.
CTCGGCGGGCACCACCCGGCGTGCCGCCTCCTTGAGCACGCCCTTGCCGCCCTGGGCGGTCTTGAGGTGCGGCGGGCACTGGGCGGCGAGCTCCACGAGCTCGTGGTCGAGGAACGGCACGCGCGCCTCGAGGCCCCAGGCCATCGTCATGTTGTCGACGCGCTTCACCGGGTCGTCGACCAGCATGATCGTGGTGTCCAGGCGCAGGGCCCGATCGGTGGCCGTGTCGGCGCCGGGGGCGGCGAAGTGCCGTTCGACGAAGCGCCCGGACTCGTCGGCCTCGGCGAGCCACTCGGCCTCGAGGAGGCCGGCCATGGCGTCGTGGCCCCGGTCGAAGAAGGCGGCGCGGTACCTGGCGAGCGCCCCGGCGACGTCGTCGTCCGCGGCCTCGGCCATCGGCGGGTACCAGTGGTAGCCGGCGAACACCTCGTCGGCCCCCTGCCCGGACTGCACGACCTTGACGTGCTTCGAGACCTCTTGGCTGAGGAGGTAGAACGCGACGGCGTCGTGGCTGACCATCGGCTCGCTCATGGCGCCGATCGCGCCGTCGAGCGCCGGCAGCATGCGGGCGGTGTCGATGCGGAGCTGGTGGTGGGTGGTGGCGAAGCGCTCAGCGATGATGTCCGACCAGCGGAACTCGTCGCCGGCCTCGCCGCCGGCCGCCTCGAAGCCGATGGAGAACGTCTGCAGGCCCGCCTGGCCGGCCTCGGCGAGCAACCCGACGATGAGGCTCGAGTCGAGGCCACCGGACAGCAGGCAACCGACGGGGACGTCGCTGACCAGGCGCCGCTCGACCGCTCGCCGGAGCGCCTCGAGGGTGGCGTCCTCCCAGTCGGCATCGGTCCACGACGCCTTGGCGGGATCGCGCTCGAAGCGGGGCGCCCAGTAGGTCGTCTCGACGCGCCGCCCGTCGGGCTCGATGGCGAGGGTGGTGGCCGGCGGCAGCTTCCGGACGCCCCGCAGCATCGTGTGCGGCGCCGGCACCACGGCGTGGAAGGTGAGGTAGTGGTGCAGGGCGACGGGGTCGATCCGGGTGTCGACGCCACCGCCCCGGACCAGGGCGGGCAACGTCGACGCGAAGCGCAGCGAGCCGCCGACGTCGGCCAGGTAGAGCGGCTTGATGCCGAGCCGGTCCCGACCGAGCAGCACCCGCCCCGAGTCCCGCTCGGCGATGGCGAACGCGAACATGCCGTGCAGCCGCTCGACGAACCGGTCGCCCCACTCGCGATACGCCTTGAGCAGGACCTCGGTGTCGCCGTGGGAGAAGAACCGGTGGCCCTTCGCCGCCAGCTCGGCCCGCAGCTCGGGGTAGTTGTAGATGCACCCGTTGAAGGCGATGGTGAGCCCGAGCTCGGCGTCGTGCATCGGTTGGGCGCCGGCCGGCGACAGGTCGATCACCGCCAGGCGGCGGTGGCCGAGGGCCAGCTCGCCCTGGGACCACGAGCCGCCGGCGTCGGGCCCTCGGACCGTCATGGTGTCGGTCATGGCCGCCACCGCCGCCAGGTCGGGTCGGCCTCCAGGCGCGAGCTCTCCGGCGAAGCCACACATGGCCCGCCCTCTACCCGACGCCTCGACGCCCACCACCCGTTCGAGGACCTGTGGGTGCGACTCCGGTCACGTCCGGCGGTGGGCGCGGCGACGCCCCGGCCGCACGGCCGGGGCGTCGCACCCGCTCGGTCGGCGCCCGTGGCGCCGGTGGCTCAGCGGCCGTCGTTGTCGTCGGTGTACGGCTCGCGGACGCCGAGCTTCGCGAGCCCGCGGCTGATGACGTACGCCGCGATGGCGATGGAGGCGTAGCGCCAGCCGTCGTCGCGGGACAGGCTGTCGCTGTTGTTCAGGTACGCGGCCACGACGGCGGCGACGGCGAACAGCAGCGCCAGCATGAACTCGGTGGTCTTGGGACCGGCCTTCGTCTCGGTGAAGCGGCGGATCCCGGTACGGGATGCGCCCTCGGTGTGGCTGGTGGCGCTGTAGGCGCCGGTGCCGGGGGTGGTGGTTGCCATGGGAGCTCCTCGGGTGGGGGTGCGTCGCCGACGTGCGGCGACGATCCCTACGTACCCGGCCGGCGGACAGCACCATGACCTGCACGTGAGGACCACCCCGAGGGGTGAGGTCGCCGGCGCGCCGCCGGTCAGCTGCGGATGTCGACGACCGAGTCGACCTTCGTCACCGCCAGCAGGCGCCGCAGCAGCGGCCCCGGCTGGTAGAGGATCAGCTTCTTGCCCTGCGCCGCCGCCTCCTCCTGGATCCGCACGATCGCGGCCAGGCCCGCCGAGTCGCAGAAGGTCAGGGTCGAGACGTCGAGCGTGAGGCTGGAGACGTCGTCACCGCACTCCTCGATGACGGCATCGGCGAAGGCCGGGGCGCTCGTGAGGTCCAGCTCGCCGTCGAGGTAGACGGTCAGCTGCCGGCCCGAGCGGTCGAACTGCACACCGAGGACGTCTTCGCTCGCACCCATGCAGCCGGCCTTCTCCGAGGTCCCACGCAAGCGTCCGTTCGCTCGACCACTCGCGGCACCTGACGGTAGACGCCCGGGCGCCCGCTCGCCATGTGACGCCGCCAGCCCGTCATCACCGGATGTGCTGATCGTTGACAGAGGCGCGAGGTGTTCGGGTAGGCCCGGCCCCGTTGGCGCAAGCCCGTCAGCTCCCCTTGCTGCTCCGGCGCACCGGTCCCCACCGAGCGCCTCGTCGCCCTCTCCTGGCTTCCGCTCCCCGAGGAGGCGCCCCCCTGTGGTCCCGTCACTGTGCTGCGTCGTCGAGACGTGCGACGACCTCCCCTCGGTCCGCCGCCACCTGGCGACGTGCCTCCGCGCCAACGGTGCCTCCGACGAGACCGTCGAGTCGGCCCAGCTGCTGGCCAGCGAGCTGGTCTCCAACGTGCTGGCCCACACCGACTCCGCGGCCGAGGTCACGGCGACGACCGAGGACCACGTGCTGCGCGTGGCCGTCGCGGACGAGAGCGACGAGGCGCCGACGATCCGCCCCGTCGACCCGACCCGCGTGGGCGGCAACGGCCTTCGGATCGTCGAGGCCTTCGCCGCCACCTGGGGCACCCGCCGTCGCCCCCATCACGGCAAGGTCGTCTGGTTCACCCTCGCCCTGCCGTGACCGCCCCGGCGTCCGCGCCCGCCGGTCGCCGGCGGGACGACGCCAGGGCGAACCCGGCGCCGGCGGCGGCCAGGAGGGCGACCACCAGGGCGGCGACGGCGAGCGGGTCGGTGCCGTCGTCGTCCGTGGCGCCCGCCGCGGTGGACGGCGAGCCCTCGGCGTCGTCGCCGGTGGGCTCGACCGTCGCCGGCTGAGAGCCGTCGCCCCCGGCCTCGGTCTCGGTCTCGCCCGCAGCGGTGAGTCGGAGCGTGGGTGCCGGCCGCTCGGGCTCCTCGCCGCCCTCGGGCGTCTCCTGGATCCAGGCGACCTCCTCACCGGAGCTGTAGGTCTGGACGGTCGGGAACGTCAGCTGCTCGACGTCGTCGGGGAGCGGGCCGACCGAGAGCGCGAACGTGTCGAACTGCCCCGCCTCGATGGTGCCGCCGGACCACACGACCGTGTCGACGACCTCGGTGACCTCCTCGCCGAACGCCTCGACCGGCTCTTCGAGCGTGCGCATCGTGGTCTCGACCTCCCAGCCCGTCTTCGGCTGCACGGACACGAACGGCAGCGGGTGGTCCTCGGGCAGCTTGACCTCGACCGTCGTCGTCCCAGCGTCCGGGCGCTCGTTGGGGACGCTGAACGTCACGATCGAGAAGCCGCCCTGCTCGGCGGGGTCCGGGATGGTGACGTGGGCGTCGACGGGCGCGGCGACGGCGAGGGCGACGCCCAGCGCGGTGGCGACGGCGACGAGCGGACGGGTGCAGATCGGCATGGGGAGCTCCTGTCGGGGTGACGGGCCGCGAGGGCGGCCCCGCACAAGGTCGCCCGGCGGGGTGAGCTGGTTCCCGGCACCCTGGTCCGGGTTGGCGGCCCGGCCTCAGGACTTGAGCAGGTAGTCGGCCTCGTCGTCGCCGAGGAACAGCTCGACCTCCGAGCGCAGGGCCTCGTGCCGGTGCAGGTCCGGGTCGGCGTCGATGAGCTCGAAGGCGACCTCCCGGGCCCGCACCACCCACTCCTTGTCCCGACGCAGCGACGCCAGCTTGAGGTCGTTGCGGCCCTTCTGGCGGTCGCCCATGAGCGTGCCCTCGCCCCGCAGCTCCAGGTCCACCTCGGCGAGCTCGAAGCCGTCGGTGGTGCGCACCATGGCCTCGAGGCGGGCCTCGCCGTCGGGCGTGGTGCCGGCCCCGAGCAGCCAGCACGACGACGCCGCCGCCCCGCGACCGACCCGACCTCGCAGCTGGTGGAGCTGGGCGATGCCGAAGCGGTCGGCGTCGAGGATCACCATGACGGTCGCGTTGGGCACGTCGACGCCGACCTCGATCACCGTGGTGGCCACCAGCACGTCGGTCGCGCCGGTGCGGAAGGCGTGCATGGCGGCCTCCTTGTCGGCGCTCGACATGCGGCCGTGCAGGAGGCCGAGGCGCAGGCCGGCCAGCTCGACCAGGCCGAGCCGCTCGAAGGTCTCCTCGGCGGAGCTGGCCTCGAGCTTCTCCGAGCCCTCGACGAGCGGGCACACCACGTAGGCCTGGCGCCCGTCCGCCACCTCGGCGCGCACGTGGTCCCAGACCGGCTCCTCCGCCTCGGTCGCCCCGGTCGCGGCCCGGACCCACCGCGTCTCGATCGGCGTCCGCCCCGGGGGCAGCTCGTCGAGCACGGACACGTCGAGGTCGCCGTAGACGGTCATGGCCGCGGTGCGCGGGATCGGCGTCGCCGTCATGACCAGGACGTCCGGGGAGCTGCCCTCGGGGCCCTTGCGGCGGAGGGCGTCGCGCTGCTCCACGCCGAAGCGGTGCTGCTCGTCGATCACCACGACGCCGAGCGAGCGGAAGGCGACGGCGTCCTCGATCAGGGCGTGGGTGCCGATGAGCAGGTCGACGCTGCCGTCGGCCAGGCCCTCGGCGAGCTTGCGCCGGTTGGCCGCGGTGGTGCGGTTGGTCAGCAGCTCGACCCGCACCGGGCGGTCGACGGCCAGCCC
>DATAGR010000559.1:0-1880 GCA_036263575.1 Aquihabitans sp.
CACGCGCACCTTCCACTCGACGTCGCGGGCCTGGCCCTCCTCGTCGATGCAGAGGCAGATGACGGCGGCGCCGTACTCCCGGGCCAGGCTGAACACACGATCGAGGCGGGAGCCCGGCTCCTCGCCGTCCTCGAGGTTGGCCGAGTTGAGGATGGCCCGGCCACCGATCCACTGCAGGCCGGCCTCGATGACCTCCGGCTCGGTGGAGTCCAGCACCAGGGGCGCGTTGGCGCCGGTGGCGAAGCGGCTGGCGATCTCGTCCATGTCGGCGGTGCCGTCGCGGCCGACGTAGTCGACGCACACGTCGAGCACGTGGGCGCCGCTCTTAATCTGCTCGGTGGCCATGGCCGAGCAGGTGTCGTAGTCGCCGGCGAGCATGGCCTCGCGGAACTTCTTCGAGCCGTTGGCGTTGGTGCGCTCGCCGATCATCAGCGAGGACAGGTCCTGGTGCAGCGACACCGGCGAGTAAATCGAGGCGACCGACGGCTCGAACTCGACCTGGCGCGGCGCCGGCGTGAGGTTCGGCGCCATCTCGGCCAGGCGGGCGATGAACTCGGGCGTGGTGCCGCAGCAGCCGCCGATCACCTGCACGCCGAGCTCCTCGACGAAGCGCCGCTGGTGGGCCTCCATCTCCTCGGCGGTGAGGTCGTAGTGCATCTTGCCGTCGACGACCGAGGGCAGCCCGGCGTTGGGCAGCACCGAGATCGGGGTGCGGGCGTGCTGCGAGAGGTGGCGGATGTGCTCGCCCATCTCGGTGGGGCCGGTGGCGCAGTTGAGGCCGACGATGTCGACCTTCAGCGGGTCGATCGCCGCCAGCGCGGCGCCGACCTCGGTGCCGACGAGCATGCGACCCGTGAGCTCCATGGTGACCTGGCACTGGATCGGGACCTGGCGGCCGACCTTGGCCATGGCCCGGCGCACGCCGATCACCGCCGCCTTCACGGCGAGGAGGTCGAAGTGCGTCTCGAGGATGAACAGGTCGACGCCGCCCTCGAGCAGGGCCTCGCCGGCCACCTGGTAGTGGTCGCGCAGCTCGGCGAAGCGGATCTGGCCGAGGCTCGGGGACTTGGTGCCGGGGCCGAGGGAGCCGGCGACGTAGCGCTTGCGATCGGGGGTGGAGAACCCGTCGGCGACCTCGCGGGCGATGCGGGCGTTGGCGAGGGCGATCTCGTGGGCCCGGTCGGTCATGTCGTACTCGCCGAGCGGCACGCCGAAGGCGCCGAACGTGTTCGTCTCGACGACGTCGGCGCCGACCTCGAAGTAGGCGGTGTGGAGTGCGGCGACGACATCGGGCCGGGTGATCCCGAGGTAGTCCGTGCAGCCCTCGTTGGCCTCGCCGCCGTAGTCGTCGAGGGTGAGGTCCTGGGTCTGCAGCCAGGTGCCCGTGGCGCCGTCGTAGACGACGACGCGTTGAGCCACCAGGTCGAGGAAGGAGTCAGCCACGGTGCGAGGCTACCGGGGGGTGCCAACCCGCCCGTAGTCCCTTGCGCGGTGGCGGCAACGGTGGCGGCCCGGTCGCCGGGCCGGGGCGACGGCCCTCGGTAGGGTGGCGACCGGATGAAGATCTACACCCGCAAGGGCGACGACGGCACCACCGGCCTCTACGGCGGCGGGCGGGTCCCCAAGGACTCGGCGGCGCCCGAGGCCTACGGCACGGTCGACGAGGCCCAGGCGGCGCTCGGCCTGGCCCGGGCCGGCTGCGAGCGCGGCGGCGAGCTCGACCAGCTCCTCGTTGCGCTCGAGCGCGACCTGTGGGTGCTCATGGCCGAGCTGGCCACCGACGCGAGCAACGCCCACAAGCTCGCCGACGGCGTCAGCCGGGTGACCCCTGCCATGGTCGAGGCGCTGGAGCGCCACATCGACGACGTCTCGGCCCGCTT
>DATAGR010000560.1:0-4547 GCA_036263575.1 Aquihabitans sp.
GGCGGGAAGCAGCACCTCTTCCACGCCCTGGGCCTCCGTGAGCTGCGGTCGTACCTCGACGCCGTGCTCGACGCGATCGACGCCGCCGACGACCTGACCGATGCCGTCACCCGCGGCGTCGTCGTCGCCGCCCGCCTGCTCCACGACCACGACGCCGCCCAGTTCGTGCTCGAGCACGAGCCCGGCCTGCTCCTGCCGTTCCTCGGCTTCAAGCAGGTCGACGTGCTCTACGCCCACACCGCCGCGGTCGTCGGGCCCCACCTCGAGCGCTTCCTCCCCGCCGAGCGGGCCGCCTGGCTCTGCGAGTGGTGCGCCCGGCTCTTCATCTCGTTCCTGTTCAAGCCCGACCCCGAGGTCGACCTCGGCAACGTCGACGAGACCCGCCACCTGGTGGCGAGCTTCGTCCTGCCGTCGTTCGCCCCGGCCCCCTGACCTCACGCCAGCCCCACACCACCCCACCCCCGCACGTCCCTGCAAGGAGCCCCCATGTCGACCAACGAAGAGCTCATCGGCCGAGCCGACATCAACGACCTCGAGGCCATCCTCGCGGTGTCCGCCTCGGACCAGCACGAGGCCATCCGCGCCGTGAAGGACAACGCGGACGCCATCTTCACGTGGGACTACGAGAAGGGCTCGCGCCCGGCGCTGAACAAGCTCTACGAGAAGGCCAAGGTCTCCATGTGGAACGGCGAGACCGACCTCCCGTGGGACACCGTGGTCGACCAGGAGGAGGTGGCCCGCAACAACGCCGTCCTCGCCGGCGGCTTCGGTGACGCCGACCTCACCGGCACGCCCTTCGAGAAGTGGGGCGACAAGGAGTGGACCAACCTCGGCATGGAGTTCCAGAACTGGAGCCTCAGCCAGTTCATGCACGGCGAGCAGGGCGCGCTGATCTGCACCGCCAAGATCGTCGAGACGGTCCCGTGGATCGACGCCAAGTATTACGCGTCGACCCAGGTGATGGACGAGGCCCGCCACGTCGAGGTCTTCGCCAAGTACCTCGACACCAAGCTCAACGGCCACTACCCCCTCAACGCCCACCTGGGCATGCTCCTCGACGACATCATCAACGATTCGCGCTGGGACATGACCTACCTCGGCATGCAGATCATGGTGGAGGGCCTGGCCCTCGCCGCCTTCGGCTTCATGCACCAGCTCACCACCGAGCCGCTGCTCAAGAAGCTCCTCCGCTACGTCATGAGCGACGAGGCCCGCCACGTCGCCTTCGGCGTGCTGTCGCTGAAGGAGTACTACGCCGACCTCAGCTCGGCCGAGCTCAAGGAGCGCCAGGAGTTCGCCTTCGAGGCCGCCGTCCGCATGCGCGACCGCTTCATGCAGCAGGAGGTGTGGGAGCGCATGGGCCTCCGGCCCAAGGAGGTCCTCCCGATCGTCCTGAACAACCCGAGCCGGCAGATCTTCCAGCAGATGCTCTTCACCAAGATCGTGCCGAACTGCAAGAAGCTCGGTCTGCTCGACGCCAACGACAAGTGGCTGCGCCACAAGTTCGAGGAGCTCGGCGTGATCCAGTTCGAGGACCTCTCCGACACGAGCGACGAGTACGAGGCCTTCGCCCTGGGCGACAGCGAGCTGTCCGAGTCGACCGCCTCGATGACGGCCTGATCCCGGCCCTACCTCGGCCTGCTGGTCGATCGAGATCAGCGCCCGCTCGCCGGGCGCACCTCCGCAGGGGAACCGGTGCCGGCATCGTCCGGCCGAACGACCGTGGGGCGGCTCCGGCCGCCCCACGGTCGCGCCCGAGGCCCAGCGGCTGTGAACCGGACACCGTCGGCGCCGAGGGTGCCAGGTAGGGTCGGGTGATGCCTGCCACCTCCCCAGGTGACCGCTGATGGCCCGGTTCGGCCCGGTGGCCACGGCCATGATCACCCCCTTCCACCCGGACGGCACGCTCGACGCCGAGGGCGCCGCCACCCTGGCCCGCTGGCTCGTCGACCACGGCAACGACGCCCTGGTCCTGGCCGGCACCACCGGTGAGAGCCCGGTCCTCGGCGACGACGAGCGCATCGAGCTGTTCCGGGCGGTCCGCCAGGCGGTCGACGTGCCCCTCGTGGCCGGGTCGACCACCAACGACACCGCCCACAGCGTCGAGCTCACCCGGGCCGCCGCCGAGGTCGGCGTCGACGCCGTGCTCGCCGTGGTGCCGTACTACAACAAGCCGCCGCAGTCGGGCCTCGAGCTGCACTTCCGGGCCGTGGCCGAGGCCTCCGACCTGCCCGTCATGCTGTACGACGTGCCCAGCCGCACCGGCCGCAAGCTCGCCACCGAGACCACGCTCCGCCTCGCCCGCGAGGTGCCCACCATCGTGGCCCTCAAGGACGCCGCCGGCGACCCCGCCGAGACCGCCCGCCTGGTGGCCGAGGCGCCCGACGGCTTCGAGGTCTACAGCGGCGACGAGCCGCTGAGCCTGGCCTTCGTGGCCGCGGGTGCGGTCGGCGTGGTCGGCGTGTCCAGCCACTGGACGGGAAGCCAGCAGCAGGAGATGTTCGCGGCGCTGGCCAAGGGTGACCTGGCGACGGCCAGGGACATCAACGCCCGGCTCCTGCCCAGCTACCGGTACATGAACAGCGACACCTGCGTCTTCTCCCAGGCCACCAAGGTCGCCATGGGCGTCCTCGGCCTGCCCGCCGGCGAGTGCCGCCTCCCCCTCGGTCCCGCCCCTGCGGGCACCGACTCCCTCGCACGCACCGTGCTCGACGAACTCGGATACCCCACCTGATGCCAGCACCTGTTTCGGTCACCTTCCTCGGTGGCCTCGGCGACATCGGCCGCAACTGCGCCGCGATCGAGATCGACCGCAAGATCATGCTCCTCGACTGCGGGCTGATGTTCCCCGAGGCCGACATGTTGGGCGTCGACCTCGTCCTCCCGGACTTCTCGTGGTTGATCGAGCGCGGCGACGACGTCGTCGGCTGCATCGTGACCCACGGCCACGAGGACCACCACGGCGCCCTCGCCTTCCTGCTGCGGGAGCTGTCGTTCCCGATCATCGGCTCGGCGCTCAGCCTCGGCTTCGCGTCGAACCGCATCGACGAAGCCGGCCTCATGGACCGCACGAAGATGATCCCCGTCAAGGACAACGAGCGCCGCCAGTTCGGCCCGTTCGACTGCGAGTTCATCCCGGTCACCCACTCCGTCCCGCACGGCTTCGCCACCGCCTTCCACACGCCGCAGGGCACGATCCTGCACAGCGGCGACTGGAAGCTGGACCTCACGCCGGTCGACGGCCGCCTCACCGACCTCGCCGTCATGGGCGCCATCGCCCAGAACGAGGGCGTGCGGCTGTTCCTGTCGGACAGCACCAACGCCGACCAGGCCGGCCACTCGCGCTCGGAGACGTCGGTCGGCAAGGTGCTCACCGACCTGTTCGCCGCCAACGAGGGCCGGCGCATCATCACCGCGTGCTTCGCCAGCCACGTGCACCGCGTGCAGCAGATCGCCGACGCCGCCATCGCCCAGGGCCGCGTGATCGCCACCCTCGGGCTGTCGATGAAGAAGAACGTGCGGCTGGCCAAGGAGATGGGCCTGCTGAAGATCCCCGACGACAAGCTCCTCGACATCGAGGACGTCAAGGAGCTCGACCCGGGCAAGGTCTGCGTGATCTCCACCGGGTCGCAGGGCGAGCCCATGTCGGCCCTGGCGCTGATGGCGTCGAGCGAGAGCCGCTGGCTCAAGCTCGACGAGCACGACACCGTGATCCTCTCGTCGCACCCGATCCCGGGCAACGAGATGAACGTGACCAAGGTGATCGACGGCCTGGTGCGCCTCGGCGTGCGGGTCGTGCACTCGGGCCTCCACGACGTCCACGCCACCGGCCACGCCAAGGCCGAGGAGCTCAAGACGGTCCTGTCGATCGTGAAGCCCGAGTGGTTCGTGCCCGTGCACGGCGAGTACCGCCACCTCGTGGCCCACGCCGCGCTGGCCCGGCTCATGGGCGTGGAGGACGACAACATCTACGTCTGCGAGGACGGCGACCGGATCGTCCTCGACGACAAGGGCCTCAAGCGCGAGGGGCGGGTGCCGGCGGCGTACACGTTCGTCGACGGCATCGTGGGCGACGTCGGCCACGGGGTGCTGCGCGACCGCCAGGTGCTCGCCGAGGAGGGCGTGGTCGTGGTGATCGTCACCGTCGACCACGAGGACGGCACGATCGTCAACGGCCCCGAGGTCATCACCAAGGGCTGGGTGTACGCACCCGAGGCGGAGGAGCTGCTCGAGGAGTGCCGCGAGCACGTCGCCAAGCTGGTGCTGGCCGCCCTCGACAAGGGCGACGACGACATCGAGACGCTCCAGCGGGTGGTGCGCAAGGGCGCCGGCAAGTTCGTCAGCGACCGCACCAAGCGGCGCCCGATGATCGTGCCGGTGGTGCTCTCGCTCTAGGCCGGCGGTCGCCGCCGCCCGTGGCCGGGCGGCGGCACCCTCCCTGGTTCCGTCAGGGGTCGCTGGTACCGTTTTCGCACTGTGACCGCCACCCGAGGGACCTCCAAGGGATCGGGCGCCAAGAAGAAGCCGCCGGCGCGGTCGTCTTCCGG
>DATAGR010000561.1:0-4272 GCA_036263575.1 Aquihabitans sp.
CCGCGGCCTCGACTTCGTCCCCGGCCTCTTCGTCGCCTCCCCGCTCGCGGTGGTCGGCCTGGTCGCCGCCCGCGGGCGGGTCTCGGCGCCGTTCCGGTGGGCGGCGCTCGGGTCGCTGCCGCTGGTCTGGTTGTTCCAGTACGTCGGCGGTGCCGGCCCCCAGTGGGGCGCCCGCTACGCCCTGCTGTCGGCCTTCGTGCTGGTCGTGGCCGGCGTGGTGGCCCTCCCGGAGCTGGCGGTGCCGGTCCGCCGCACGTTCGTGGCGCTCGCGGTGGTCGTGACCGCCTTCGGTGCGACGTGGATGGTCGTGCGCACGCACGGTGCCGCCGACGCGGACCGCCAGCTCGCCGACCGGCCCGAGGCGGTGCTGATCGCGGCCGGCGAGACGGGGTTCCTGCCGCGCGAGTTCGTCGCCCGGGCCGACGAGAAGCGCTGGCTGGCCGCCGACAGCGCCGACGAGCTCGACGAGGCGGTCGCCATCGTGGCCGCCAGCGGTGACGGCACCTTCGGCGTCCTGGAGATCGCCGGCCACCGCTCGGCCCCCGCGATCGCCGGCTTCGAGCTCGTGGACGTCGACCCGCTGCCGTTCCTGCCCGGGGCGTCGCTGCAGGTCGCCAGCTACCGAGCCCGGTGACGGACGTGCGCCGGCCGTCCCACGCGCCCGTCCGCCGGGGCGGGCCGAGGTCCCGGGACGGCGGGGGACCCGACCGTACGATGGCGCCGTGAGGAGGGTCGCGCGGTTCCTGACGTTCGTCGGGCCGATCCTGGTGGTCCTCGCCCTCAGCAAGGTCCACGCCGCCTGGGTGGCCGACCCGCCGTACGACTTCACCGGCTCCTTCCGCCTGCCGTGGGCCGCGTCCTACGGCGCCCTGCTCACGTTGGCCACCTACGCGGTCGGGCTGCCCGACCTGGCCCGGTCGGCGCGGCAGTCCCTGGCCTCCGCTGCCCTGGCCGCGGCGTCGGCTGCGGTGGGCGTCTCGGTCCTCCAGCTCGTGGTGGGCGACGCGCTGCTGCCCCGCTTCGTGGTCTTCGGCGCCGCCCTCGGCGTCGTGGTGCTCCACGTCGCGGTCGGCACGCTGGCGCGCGGTGGCCGGACGCGGGACGAGGGCCGCGATCGGGTCGTCCTCGTCGGCTCGGCCGCCGAGGCGCAGCGCCTCGTCGACGACCTCGCCATGGCGCCGGAGCGCCCGGCGGTGCTCGTCGCCCACGTCGAGGCCGCCGACGCCGAGGCGGCCGCCGGCACCGTCCACCGGCCCCTGATCGACCGGGTCATCGCGGAGGGCGCCTCGGTCGTGGTCCTCGATCGCACGGCCCAGCTGAGCGAGCACGTCATCACCCAGGCCGCCGCCCTCCACGAGGCCGGCATCCGGGTCCGCACGCTCGTGCAGTTCTACGAGGAGTGGTTCGGCAAGCTCCCGGTCGCCGAGCTGGAGCGGGCGTCGCTCTTCTTCGACATCGGCGAGCTGCACCGGCTGCGCTACGGGCGGGTCAAGCGGCTCGTCGACCTCGCCGGCGCGCTCGCAGGCCTCGTGCCCCTGGTGCTGGCCGTGCCGTTCGTGCTGGTCGGCAACCTGGTGGGCAACCGCGGCCCGCTCCTGTACCGCCAGCTCCGGGTCGGTCGAGGCGGCGAGCCGTTCGAGATCCTGAAGTTCCGGTCGATGGTGCCGGACGGGACCGGCGCGGGCGGCACCGCCTGGACCGCCCGGGACGACCCTCGCATCACGCCGTTCGGCCGCTTCCTCCGCGCCACCCACGTCGACGAGCTCCCGCAGCTCCTCAACATCCTGCGCGGCGACCTCTCCCTCGTCGGGCCGAGGCCGGAGCAGCCGCACTACGTCGTGGAGCTCAGCCAGAAGGTGCCCTTCTACGGGATGCGCCACCTCGTGCGGCCGGGGCTCACCGGGTGGGCCCAGGTGAAGTACGGCTACGCCGGCGACGAGGGCGACGCCCTGGAGAAGCTGCAGTACGAGTTCTTCTACCTGCGCCACCAGAGCCTGCGCTTCGACCTGCGGGTCATGGGCCGCACGGTGCGGAGCGTCGCCGGCAGCGAGGGGCGCGGCCGGTGACCGAGGTCCCGCAGGTCACCGTCGTGCTCCCGGTGCGCGACGAGGTCGCCCGGCTCGATCGGTGCCTCGGCTCGATCCTGGCCCAGTCGTGGCCGGCCGAGTGCCTCCAGGTCGTCGTGGTCGACAGCGGGTCGGTGGACGGGACGGCGGACCGCGCGAGGGAGCTGCTCGCCGGCCACCCCGAGGTGCGCAGCGCGGTGGTCGAGAACCCCGGTGGCGGCCGATCGGCCAACCTGAACGTCGGGCTCGCCCACGCCACGGGCGCGGTCGTGTGCCGCGTCGACGCGCGCTCGATCGTCGGCCCCGACCACGTGGCGCACTGCGTGGCGCTGCTCGCGGACCCGGCCCGCGCCGTCGTCGGCGGTCGCCAGGAGACGCTGGCGGGCGGTACCTCGGCCCAGGCCCGCGGCGTGGCCCGCGCCCTCGACAACCGCTACGCCATGGGCATGGCGCGCTATCGCCGGGGCGGGCCCAGCGGGTGGGCGGACACGGTCTACCTCGGCGCGTTCCGCACCGAGCAGCTCCGGGCCGTGGGTGGTTGGGACGAGGCGCTGACGGTCAACGAGGACTTCGACCTCAACACCCGCCTGCAGCGCTTCGGCGGGGTCTGGTACGCCGCCGAGCTGGCCGTCGGCTACGTGGCGCGGACCCGGGTAGCGGACCTGGCCCGCCAGTACGAGGGGTTCGGTCGCTGGAAGGTGCGCTACCTCCGGTCCCGGGGCGCTCGTCCCAAGGTCCGCCAGGTGGTCGGCCTGGCCACGGTGCCCGCCGTCCTCGTCGGCGTGGTCGCCGCCGTGCGCCTGCCGGCGCGCCAGCGCACCGTGGGCGTTGCCGCGGGGCTGGCGATCGCCCTGGTGCTCGAGGACCACGGCGCCTCCGCCTCCGCCCCGGTGCCGGTCCGGCTCTGGAGCCTCGTCGCCTGCGCGGTGGTGGTCGGCTCGTGGGCGGGCGGCGGCTGGGCGGAGCTGCTCGGCATCCCCGATCGACGGAGGCCGGCGTGACGACGGGCGCGGTCCCCGTGAGCTGGGTGGTCGTGGCCTTCCACCGTCCTGCCGCCCTCGAGCGGGCCCTTGCCGCGGTGGGCGCCCACCCGGAGCTCGACGTCGTGGTGGTCAACGTCGAGGCCGATGCCGAGGTGGCCGCGGTGGCGCGGGCTGCGGGGGCCCGTCACGTCGACGTGGAGGGCAACCCCGGCTTCGGGCCGTGCGTGAACCTCGGCGCCGCCGAGGCCGCCCACGCCGTGGTCGTGTTCGGCAACGACGACCTGACCACGACCTGGGACGACCTGCAGCGCCTGGTGGCGCCGGTCGCCGCCGGGAGCTGCGACGTCGCCGTCCCGGGGATCAGGAACGGCGAGGGGGAGGTGGAGCCCACCATCGCGGCGCTGGCGACGCCCGGAACCCTGGCACTGGAGTGGCTGGCGCTGCCCGACCGGCCGCCGCGGGCGATCCGGTGGCCCCGGGTCCAGAAGTGGCGCCGGCCGACCGGGCCCGAGGACGTCGACGCCGCGACCGCGGCGCTGGTCGCCGTGCGCGCCGACCTCCTCGTCGCGGAGCCCATGCCGGAGGCCTACTTCCTGTACTGGGAGGAGCAGGAGTGGTTCTGGCGACTGGCCGGCCGTGCCGCCCGGGTCAGCTACCGGCCAGAAGCCCGCGTGGTGCACGACGGCGGGCGCGCCGACGTCCGGCCGGCCAAGTCCCGGCTGCTGGCGACCAACGCCGTGCGATGCATCCGGCGGACCCAGGGCCGGCGCGCCGCTGCGCTCGCCCTCCCGGTCGTCGTGCTGTGGAACGTCCGCCTGCTCGTCGTCGATGCCGCTCGGGACCGGCTCGGCTCGGGCACGCGCCAGCGCGTGGCGGCGCGTCGGGCCGGCCTGGCCGGTGCCCTCGGCGCGTGGCGGGAGCTCCGATGACGACGCTGCTGGTCGACTGGCTCGGGCGCGGCGGCATCGCCCAGTGCACCGAGAGCTGGGCGATCGAGCTCGACGCCGCCGGGATCGACGTGGTGGTCGCCACGCGCGCCGGTCGGGAGCTCGCCGCCACGCCGCTGCCCACCGTCACGGCCGACGGGCGTGGCCGCCTCGCGGCCCACCGCCACCTCGTGGCGGCGACGGTCGAGGCGATCCGGCAGCGCCGTCCGGACACGGTCGTGGTGCAGAACTTCCTGATCCCGAGCATGGAGCAGGCGGTGCACCGGGCGGCGCGCG
>DATAGR010000562.1:0-2043 GCA_036263575.1 Aquihabitans sp.
CGACCGGCCGCACCTCGACGCCGTCGTCGGGCCCCCACCCGAGGAGCGCCAGGTAGTTCACCATGGCCTCGGGGAGGAAGCCGCGGTCGCGGTAGTCGGCCATGGAGACGTCGTCGCGCCGCTTCGACAGCTTCTTGCGCCCCTCGTTGACCAACAGGGGCATGTGGGCGAACGCCGTGGGGCGGGCCATGCCGAGGGCGTCGAGCAGCAGCAGGTACTTCGGCGTGCTGTTGACGTGGTCCTCGCCCCGGACGACGTGGGTGATCCCCATGTCGGCGTCGTCGTAGGCGTTGGCCAGCAGGAACATCGGTGCCCCGTTGCCGCGCACCACGACGAAGTCCTCCAGGTCGGCGTTGGCGAACGAGACCTCGCCGCGCACGAGGTCGTCCCAGCCGGTGCGCCCCTCCCGGGGCGTCCGGAACCGCAGGGCCCGACCGGGGCCGGGCTCCAGGCCGCGCTCGCGGCAGAAGCCGTCGTAGCCGGGCTTGCCGCCGGCCGCCTTGTTGCGGGCTTGCACGGCCTCCGAGGTGCAGTCGCAGGCGTACACGGCGCCGGCGGCGACCAGCTTGGCGGCGGCGTCGGCGTAGCGATCGCCCCGCTCGCTCTGGTGCACCGGGGTGCCGTCCCACTGCAGGCCCAACCACTGCAGCATCTCGAGGACGTTGCCGACGAGCTCGGGCCGGTTGCGCTCCGCGTCGGTGTCCTCGATGCGCAGCAGGAACTCGCCGCCCGACCGCCGGGCCACCAGCCAGTTGGCCAGCGCGGAGTGGCCGGACCCGACGTGGAGGAAGCCGGTGGGCGACGGGGCGAATCGGACGCGGACGGTCTCGGGCACGGGGGCCACGCTACCGGTGGCCGCTCGCCGGTCCCGGTGCGGCGTCGGGCGACCGCCGCCCAGGCGCCCTGCAGCCCCAGGTCAGGCGGCCGGCGTGGAGGGCGCGACCGCGAAGGCGTCGAGCAGCAGGCCGGCGAGCACGTCGGGCTCGGCCTCGGGGATCCAGTGCGACACCCCGTCGAGGACCTCGAACCGGTAGGCCCCCTCGACGTGCTCGGCGGTGAGCTCGGCGGCCCGGCGGCCGAGGGCGATGTCCTCGGTCGACCACACGTAGAGCGTCGGTGCGGTCACCGGGCCCATGCCGGCGGCATCGCTCGGGTCGGCGCCCCGGTACCAGGCGAGGATCCCGGCGACGGCCTCGGCGTCGTGGTGGCGGGCCAGGTAGTGGGCCGCGCTGTCGGCGTCGAGCCCGCTGCCCTCGAGCAGCAGCCGGAAGAGCGCCCCGCCGTCGGCCAGGAACAGGTCCTCGGCGCCCTCGCTCCGGAACGTGTCGATGTAGCCCGAGCGGGCGGCCTGGTCGTCGCCGTCGGCGTTGGGTCCGCTGCGCTTGGCGGCGGTGAACGCCTTCGGGTGCGGGGTCGACACCACGCTCAGCGTCCGGATCACCTCGGGGTGGCGGCCGGCGACGTGCCAGGCGAGGGCGCCGCCCCAGTCGTGGCCGACGAGGTGCACGTCGTCCCAGCCCAGCGCCTCGAGCAGGCCCAGCACGTCGTCCACCAGGAGCTCGATGCGGTACTCCGCCGGGTCGGCGGGCCGGGCACCGGGCGAGTAGCCGCGCAGGTCGGGGGCCACGGTGCGGTACCCGGCCGCGGCGAGCTGCGGCTGGACGAACCGCCAGGCGTGGGACGACTCGGGGAACCCGTGGAGCAGCAGGACCGGCGGGCCGTCGTCCGGCCCGTCGGCCACGGCGTCGAACACGAGGTGGCCGACGGTGAGCTCGAGCGGTTCGGGTGCCATGGCCGGCGAGGCTACGGCGCGCTCAACCGGCCCGCACGAGCCCCAGGTTGGCGGCGTAGAGGAGCCCGCCGGCGGCCACGCCGAGCGTGTGCCACACCTCGTGGTAGCCGAACCACCGCGGCGACAACCGGGGCCGGTGCAGGGCGAAGAGGATGGCGCCGACGGTGTACAGCAGCCCCCCGGCGGCGAACAGGGCGAGGGTGCCCGGGCGGCTGGCGAGGTCGGGGAAGGCCATGAGACCCGCCCAGCCG
>DATAGR010000563.1:0-2266 GCA_036263575.1 Aquihabitans sp.
TGACGACAGTAGTCGACCGCCCCTGGGCCGAAGCCAACCGAACCGGGCCGCCGAGGGGCCCGGAAGACGAAGCGGCCGGCCGCCCCTCGACGGGACGGCCGGCCGGCTCGTGGGGTGACCGAGGGGATTCGAACCCCCGCCATCCGCGACCACAACGCGGCGCTCTGACCAACTGAGCTACGACCACCAAGAGGCGTTCATGGTAGCGCGAGGCCGCGGCGGCGCCGAACCCGATCAGCGTGCCGGGCGGGGGCTAGTTGCCGCTGGTGCTCCAGTGCCACGGCTCGCTCGGCAGGTTGTAGAAGCCGAAGCGTGAGGCGTTGCCGGCGAGCCAGCGGTAGCACGCCGAGCCGCGGGACGAGCAGTTGCTGAAGTCGATGGCCAGGCCGATCTCGTGCTGGCTGGTACCGGGCTTCGCGGTGGGCGGGCTGCACTGCGACGCCGGCATCTCGTAGATGGCGTAGTAGCTGGTGCCGCAGTGCTGCTGGCGGAGCCGGATCTGGTTCGCCGAGTCCCGGTAGCCGCCGCCGGAGAGGACGAGCCCCGAGGACCGGGCGGCGTTGAGGAGGTTGGCGACCTGGCCCTGGATCTGGCAGTTCACGGTGATCCCGCCGACCGTGCAGAGGCTGATGCCGCCGGTCCCGGTGCCGCCGCCGCCGCTCGACACCGGCGGGAGGGGAGCGGTCTCGCCGCCGTCGGGCGCCTGGTTGCTCGGCGGCGGTGGGGTGGTCGGGCGGGGCGCCGTCGGGGCCGGGGTCGGGGTCGGGGCGGTTGGGGTGGGGGCCGACGACGCGGCCTCTCGCGCCGCGTGCTCCTGGCGGGCCCGGGCGGCGGCGGCCTGGCGAGCGGCCTCCTCCTGGGCCGCCTTCTGGGCGGCGAGCCGGGCGATCAGCGCGGCCTGCTCCCTGGCGATCTGCGACGACAGCTCGCGGTCGGTGGCCGCCAGCTCGATGCTGCGGGCCACCTGCGAGTCGATGGTGGCCTCGAGGCCGGAGGAGAGCCGCTCCTGCTGGGCGGCGGCGGCCTCGACGGCCTCGGTGCGCTCGGCCTGCTCGGCCCGCTTGGCCTCGGCCTGGGCCTTGGCCTCGGTCGCCTTGCGCTTCTGGTGGTCGAGGTCGGAGCTGGCGCCCTGCAGGCGATCGGCGATATCGGCGTCGCTCTGGGCCCGGAGCTCGATGTAGAACTTGCGGTTGGCGGCGGTCGTGAAGTCGTTCGTGTCGAGCACGGTGAGCACGTCGGCGCTCGGCGGGTTGACGTAGGCCTGGACGGCCCGGTCGCGCATCAGCGACGACAGCACGGCGATCTCGCCGGTGAGGCGCTCGATGGCGGCCTCGGCGTCGACGATGTCCTGCTCGGCCTGGGCGACCTCGGCCTCGGTGCGGGTGAGGGCGGCCCGCTGGGTGGCGAGGTTGTCCTCGAGCACCTGGAGCGCGGCGTCGATCTCGGCGAGCGAGGCCTTGGAGGTGTCGATCGTGGAGGCGACCTGGGCCGCCTCGGCCCGCACCTGCTCACGGCGTGCCCGGGGGTCCTGCTGTGGCGACGAGCCGGCGAGCTGCGGTGCCAGCAGCGCGAGGGCCACGGCGGCGGCCACGGTGATCGCCAGGGGACGTCGACGCACGAGCACTTCTTCCCCGCCGGCACGGAACGGGTGGGTGTGGCCGGCGTCGTCACCGAACCGTAACAGCTGGTCCGCGACGCACCGAACCACGGGCGCGCTGGCCTAGACCACACGCCCGGGTGATCCTGGGCAGCGGGGAACGGCGACCGCCGACCGGCCCCTGCCGGTCAGGTCATGGTCAGCTGCCGGTGGTGCTCCAGTGCCAGGCCTCGCTCGGCAGGTTGTAGTAGCCGAAGCGGGAGGCGTTGCCGGCGAGCCACTGGTAGCAGGCCGTGCCCCGCGTGGAGCAGCTGGCGAAGTCGATGGCCAGGCCGAGCTGGTGCTGCGACTGGCCCGGCTTGGCGGTGGGCGGGCTGCACGAGCCCGACGACATCTCGTAGATGGCGTAGTAGCTGGTGCCGCAGTTCTGCTTGCGGAGCTCGATCTGGTGGGAGACCGACCGGTAGGAGTTGCCGATGCGCAGCGACACGCCGTCGGCCGCCGCCGCGTTGATCATGGCGCTCACCTGCTGGGCCACCTGGGCGTTGACCGGGACGCCCTGGATGTAGGCCAGCTGGATGCCGGCGTCGCTGCCCCCGGGCGTGACCGTGGCGCCGCCGCCGCCGCCACCGGTGCTGCCACCGCCACCGGTGCTGCCGCCGCCACCGC
>DATAGR010000564.1:0-2596 GCA_036263575.1 Aquihabitans sp.
CAGCTGGTCGTGGAACAGCCGGATCGTCGTGGTCCCCGCGAGGGCGGCGGCGAAGGCGCCGATGCCCGGCCACTCGACCAGCGTCGCCAGATCGGTGACCATGCGGGAGGTGTAGTCGTTCTTGCGCAGCCCGTCGCCTGCGGCGGGCGTCCAGTCGTAGGAGTCGTACCGGGTGCGGCCGGGGAAGGGAGCGTCGTGGTCGCCGGCGTAGAAGCGGGCCATGCCGCGCTCCGCGGCGTCGAGGACCTCGGCGGGCACCAGCCCGCGGGCGACGAGAAAGCCGTCCCGGGCGTAGGCCGCCCGCTCCTCGTCCGTGGGCAGGCGCACGTCGGCTGCGGTGGGTGAGATCGTCATGCCCCCGACGCTAGGCAGCCCCGAGCAGGCAGGTGTGCGCGATCGTCCGGCATCGGCACCGGATGCTCCGGCTCCGCCCGGGGACCCCTCCGGCTGGCGGCTGTGGCTACCGCGCGGCACGGAGACCGGTGTGCACGCCGAGACCGACGGCGAGCCCAGCGGCCTGCTGCACGCCGGGGAGAACTGGGTGGGCGACCGGTTCGCCGTGGCCGACCACGAGCACCGCGGCTGGGAGCTCTACCTGCAGCTGCACGGCGGGTCGCGCTGGGAGGTGGGTGGGCAGGACCTCCGGCTGGCGCCGGGCTGGCTGGTCGCCGTCCCGCCGGGCACCCGGCACCGGAGCGAGCCGCGGGCCCGCAGCGGGGGGCGGCACCACTTCGCCTACGCCGCGTTCGACGCCGACGTCGTCGGCCGGCGCCGCCCGTCGCTGGCCGGCATCTGGCCGGCCCGGACGCTGTGGACTGCGCAGGGCGGGTCGCTGACCGGGCCGCTGCGCGCGCTGCTCCGGGAGGTCGCCGAGCAGCACCGCCACGGCGAGGTGGCGCTGGAGGCGGCGCTGGACCTGGTCGTGGTCGAGGCGGCCCGCTGCCTGCTCGGCGACGGCGCGGCCCGTCCGCGGATGCCCCGCTCGCCGGTCGTCGCCGAGGCCCGCCGGCTGCTCGACGACAGCTACGACCGGCCCTGGCGGCTGAGCGAGCTGGCGGCGGCCTGTGCGGTCTCCCGTGCCCGGCTGGCCGAGCTGTTCACCGCCGAGGTCGGCCAGCCGCCGTACACCTACCTGCTCGAGCGCCGGGTCGAGCGGGCCGCCGAGCTGCTGCGGACGACGACGCACTCGGTCGCCGACGTGGCCGCCGAGGTCGGCTTCTCCTCGCACGCCCAGCTCGGGCGGACCTTCGCCCGGGTCTACGGGACCTCGCCGAGCGAGTGGCGTCGCCGCTCGCGGCCCTAGGAGTGCCCGCGCCGGATCTCGTCGTCGGTCGTCGTCAGCCGGCCGGGAACCGCTGGGCGCAGGCCCCCGCGCACGGGAACGGGCCGGGGGGTGTCCCCCGGCCCGTTCCCGGCCACAGCATCGCTCGCCTGCTCAGACGGGGCCGCCCCATGACCCCATTCCAGGACCCTCCCGTCCGCGTTCAGGAAGTCGGACGCGCCCGACGTCGAAAGGGCGGTCACGACCTTCATCCGCTCGCCCATGATCGGCGACGTCATCGTCCTCGCGGGCCACCATGTCATCGTCCTCGCGGGCCACCATGTTGAGGACCTTGCGCGTGCGCTCCTCGCGGGGGTTGTCCAACACCTCCGCGGGGGTGCCCTGCTCGACCACGACGCCGCCGTCCATGAACACCACCTTGTCGGCCACCTCGCGAGCGAACCGGACCTCGTGGGTGACCACGACCATCGTCATGCCGGCGTCGCCGAGCCGGCGCATGACCGAGAGCACCTCGCCCACCAGCTCGGGGTCGAGCGCCGAGGTGGGCTCGTCGAAGCACATCAGCCGCGGGGTGATCGCCAGGGCGCGGGCGATGGCCACCCGCTGCTGCTGTCCACCCGAGAGCCGGTGCGGCAGGTGGTGGATGTGCCGCTCGAGCCCCACGTCGGCCAGCAGCCCCTTGGCGGTGGACTGGGCCTCCTCCGGCTTCACGCCGTACACCGACGTCGGCGCGATGGTCACGTTGTCGATGACCGGGAGGTGGTCGAAGAGGTTGAAGTGCTGGAACACGAAGCCGATGCGCGCCTTGGCCCGCGCCCGGTCGAGGTGGTCGGCCGGCTTGAGCTGGTCGCCCACCTTCTTGTAGCCGACGTGCTCGCCCTCGACCAGGATCTCCCCGCCGTCGACGGACTCGAGGTGGTTGATCAGCCGGAGGAACGTGCTCTTGCCCGAGCCGCTCGGGCCCATCAGGACGACGACCTCGCCGCGTCGCACGGTCAGGTCGATCCCGCTGAGGATCTCCCGGTCGCCGTAGGACTTGCGGACCCCGCGGGCGACGACGACCTCGTCGGTCTGACCCGACTGCATGCTCTGCTGGGCGATGACCGCGGTGACCCCGGCGTGGGCGCGGGCCTCCTCGACCTCCGAGGGGTCGACGTCGCCGGTCAGCGTGCCGACGGGGGGCGACACCGGGTCGACGGCGCCGGAGAGCGGGTCGGCCGCGTCACGACGGGTGCCCCGGACACCGAGCAGGCGGCTGAAGACCCCGTTGCGGGAGGTGACGTCGCGCTCGAGGCTGAATCGCCGCTCCAGCAT
>DATAGR010000565.1:0-4352 GCA_036263575.1 Aquihabitans sp.
GGCCCGGTTTGGTCGACCGGGCTCGACCAGGCCCTCGACCTCGTGCTGGCCGTCGGCACCCGGGACGGCTCGGCCGTGTCCTGGGGCCGTTCGACCGGCGACCTGGCCGCCGCGCTCACCCTGGAGCTGGGTGCCCTCGCCCTGGCGGACGGGCGCGCCGCGGGGCGCGAGGGCGTGTGGCTGCGGCGTGCCGCCGACGCGGCGGAGACGCTCGTGCGCGGCTTCGACGCCGACGGCATCAGCTCCGCGCACCGCCACCGGGCCCAGGACGCCTACCGGGGCCCGGAGCGTCGGCTCCAGCTCACGTACGACCTGCTCGGCAAGATCGCCTGGGCCGCGGGTGCGCTGGCCACGGTGGCACCCGACCTGGCGGCGGCACCGGCGCACGAGGCGTACCCCGACGGCGACCGCTGGCTGCCGTTCGAGGACGATCGGCCGGCGGGCGCGTGGGCCCACCGCAGCCCGGGGGCCGACTTCGTGATCCCCTTCGTCGGCACGACCCGGAGCCACTACCTGCCGGCCCCGACGCAGCCGGGCACCTGGGAGGTCCCGGTCGACCGGGATCTCCCCACCTGGACGCCGCTCGTCGTCCACGGGCTGAAGCGGTACACGGCGGGCGGCCTGCCGGCGTCGGTCGAGCACCGGCCCGGTTCGGTCACGGCCCGGTGGGATGCCTTCGCCGTGTCCGGGCGCGGCCTCGACGGCGACGACCCCGGCCCGCCGCTGGAGGGCACCCGGACGGCGCGGTTCTCCGTCGACGGGCGCACGCTCGTGCTGGAGGACCACCTCACGTTCGCCGAGCCGCCACGGGCGCTGAGCATCGCCGTGCCGGCGGTCGCCGACCGGCCGCTGCACGTCGCGTGGACCACTGACGCCGGCCAGCTGGCCACCACCGTCCCGGTCGAGGGGCTCAACGAGTGGCGCAGCTCCTGGTCGGCGCTGGCCGAGGTCCACCAGCTCGACCTCGACCCGGCGACCGAGGTGCGGTACACGGCCCGGGTCACGCCGCTGCTGCGCGCCGCGTCGACCGCCTTCGGCCACCACTACCACCGCTCGCTGTACCGGCCGATGCGCGACCGCGTGGTGGACCGGCCGCCGCCGGTCGGTTGGGAGCGGCCGGCCGATCCCGGGTTCCGGCGATGCGACCTGCTGCACCTGCACTGGCCGGAGTGGCTGGCGTTCGACGACCTCGACGCCCACCGCCGCATCGTCGACGAGCTGCACCACCACGGGCTGCCCGTGGTGTGGACCGCGCACAACCTCACGCCGCACGAGAAGCGGGCCGAGGCCTACGACCCGATCTACGCGATGTGGGCCGAGGCGGCGGACGCCGTCATCTACCACAGCGCGTGGGGCGAGCAGCGCATGCGGGAGCGCTACCGGTTCGCCGAGGGCTGCCGCCACGAGGTCATCCCCCACGGCCACTTCGGCGACATGTGGGCGCGTGCCGGCCTGCCGGCGCGGGAGGAGGCCGAGCGTCGGCTCGGGCTCTCGCCGGCGGCCCTGCGCATCGGCATCGTGGGCGCGCCCCGCGCCGAGAAGCGCGTGCAGGAGGTGCTCGACGCGGTCACGGCGTGCGAGCGGCGCGACGTGGAGCTCGTCTGCTGGTCGCTCTCGGGCGCCGAGGACGTGCCCGACGACCCCCGCATCGCGCTGGCCGAGCGGTACCGCATGGTCGACCAGCCGACGTACGCGACCCGGCTGGCCGCCTGCGACGTGCTCGCCCTCGTCTTCGACGTCGACGGCGAGATGCTGGCCACGGGTGCGGCCGCCGACGCCGTCGGCCTCGGGATGCCGGCCCTGCGCTCCGAGTGGGGCTACCTCGTCGAGCACCTCGGCGACGCCGGCATCCCGGTCGGCCAGACGGCCGGCTCCATCGCCGCCGCCCTCGATGCACTCACCCCCGAGGCGCTCGAGGCAGCTCGCAGGGCTGCCTCCGCCCGTCGGGACGAGCTCGACTGGAGCGGGCTCGCCGACCGGACCGCCGACCTCTTCGAGCGAGTCGTGCTGCGTCGACCCTGACCGTCGCGGCGCGCCCGACCGGACGCCGAGCGGCGCCCGGGTCGCTGGCCTACGTTCCGGGCATGGAGCGGCACTTCGCGAGCGTGTGGGAGTCGGTGGCCGACGTCGTGGGCGGCGAGGTGGCCGTCGTCCAGGGCCCGATCCGGCGGACGTGGGGCCAGCTCGACGACCGGGCCGCCCGCCTGGCCGCCGCCTTCGTGGAGGTCGGCGTCGGCCCCGGCTCGAAGGTCGCCGAGTACCTCTACAACGCGCCCGAGTACCTCGAGACCTACTTCGCGGCCATCAAGGTCCGGGCCGTGCCGGTGAACGTGAACTACCGGTACCTGGACGACGAGCTCCTCTACCTGCTCGAGGACTCCGACGCCGAGGTCCTGGTGTTCCACTCGAGCCTCGGCGATCGGGTGAACCGCATCCGGGAGCGGGCGACCAAGGTCCGCCTCTTCGTGGAGGTCGACGACGGTGGGCCGCCCACGCCGGGGGCGGTCGGCTACGACGACCTGGTCGACGCCCACGAGCCGGCGCCGCGGATCACCCGCAGCGCGGACGACATCACCATGACGTACACCGGCGGCACCACCGGCATGCCGAAGGGCGTCATGTCGCGCATCGGCGGCGGCGTCGACGCCGTGCTGGTCGCTGCGCCGCCGATCGTGGGCGAGGCGCCGGTGGCCGATCCCGCCGGCGTCGCACCCCTGGCCCGTCGGTTCGTCGACGAGGGCCGCCGCATGGTCGGCCTCCCGGCCTGCCCGCTCATGCACGCCACCGGGCTGGCCATCGGCACGTTCCCGTCGATGACGTTCGGCGGCACGGTGGCGCTGCTGACGTCCCGAGGCCTCGACGTCGACGAGGTGTGGGACCTGATCGAGGCGGAGCGGGTCCTCAGCCTCACCGTGGTCGGCGACGCCTTCGCCCGGCCGCTGCTGCACGGCCTCGATGCCGGCCGGCCGCGCGACCTCGGATCCCTGCTCGTCATCCTGTCGTCGGGCGCCATGTTCTCGACGGAGGTGAAGCGGGGCCTGCACGAGCACCTGCCCGGCGCGCTGATCCTCGACTTCATCGCCGCGACCGAGGGCACCATGGGCATCTCGTACTCGTCGAAGGACCGCCCGGCGGTCACCGGGCACTTCGTGCCGAGCCCCGGCGTGAAGGTGTTCGACGCCGACGACCGGGAGGTCGTGCCAGGCTCCGGCGTGGGCGGCGTGGTCGCCGTCCCTGGCTCGATCCCGGTCGGGTACTACAAGGACGGCGCCAAGACCGATCGCACGTTCCGCGAGGTCGACGGCGTGCGCTACTCGTTCCCCGGTGACTGGGCGACCGTCGGCGAGGACGGCACGATCACCCTCCTCGGCCGCGGGTCGCAGTGCATCAACACGGGCGGCGAGAAGGTGTTCCCGGAGGAGGTCGAGGAGGCGCTGAAGCGCCACCCCGACGTCGAGGACGGGCTGGTGTTCGGGGTCCCCGACGAGCGCTTCGGGCAGCGCGTCGTCGCCGTGGTGTCCCCGGCGGCCGGCGGTGGCCTCGACCCCGATGCGGTGGTCGACGCGCTCCGCGGGGAGCTCTCGTCGTACAAGCTGCCGAGGCAGATCGTGGTGGTGCCCGAGGTGCCACGGGCGCCCAACGGCAAGGCGGACTACCCGAGTGCGAAGCGCCTGTGGGGCGAGGCGCGCGACCGCTGAGCACGGCGAGGCGACCGCGGTTCGCGGCGACCGCCTGACGTTCCCATCCGGGTTCGACCGCAGAACGTGGTCGACGCGCTTGACACGAACACTGTCCGTGTTGTCCACTGTGTCCCGTTGGCCCCAGCGGTCGACGACACCACGAGAGCTTTGAACCCTCCGCTGATGGTCGCGGGAGTGCGGGGGGGGAGCGCAGCGCGAAACCGGCTCGTGATCCACCCCACCCAAAGGATCACCTGTCATGCGCACGCTCCGCCGAATCGGCTCCCTCCTCCTGGTCGCCGGCATCCTGTCCCTGGTGGTCGCCGCCACCGGCGGCACCCCCAGCGGTGCCGACCCCGTCTACAACGCCACCCTCAAGGCGGCCCACGTCAACTCGACCAACCCAGGCTTCGAGGAGGGCGACTGCCCGGAGGAGGGTTGGGGCTGGCACTTCGTGACCCAGGGCAACGACACCACGTTCCTGGCCATCAAGGCCGTCTTCGAGACCGCTGGCCCCATCACCGAGTTCATCTCGCACCCCAACGCGAAGCACGCCTACGTCTTCACCCCCGGTCCGGACAAGCTGCTGTCGGCTGTGGCCGAGGTGAGCGGTCCCGATCTCACCTTCAACCTGAGCCACGTCTGCGGCGGGCCGACGGTGACGACCACCAC
>DATAGR010000566.1:0-2429 GCA_036263575.1 Aquihabitans sp.
CCGACCGAGGGCGCCGAGGAACCGGTGGACGTCGTCGTCGACGTTGAAGCCGTGGACCGACACGCGCACCGCGTCGCCCCGGACGCTGACGTGGACCGCCTCGTCGGCGAGCGCCGGCGCCAGCGCCTCGGCGTCGATCGAGGGATCGAGGCGGATGCCGAGCAGGTGCGGGGCCCGCAGGTGGGCCGGCGCGACCCGGAGCCCGAGGGCCTCGGCGCCGTCGGCCACGGCGCCCGAGAGGCGGCCGGCGTGGGCGGCGGTGCGCGCCGGGTCCCACGACGCGACCAGGTGGGCCGCGGAGAGCGCCACCGGCACGAGCGCGAAGTTGGCGACCTCGCCGACGTCGTAGCGCCGGGCGCCGGGCTGGTACTCGTCGGTGTAGTCGGCCAGGCACGCCAGGCAGTGGCTGTTCGCCCGGGCCGTCCACCCGTGCTCGATGGGTTCGCCGTCGCGCCGGTGCGGCGCCGCCCACAGGAAGCCGATGCTGTAGGGCCCGCAGAGCCACTTGTAGGTGGCGCCGAACACGAAGTCGGGGCGCACCCGGTCGACGTCGAACGGCAGCGCGCCGAGCGACTGGCAGACGTCGACGGCCAGCGCCGCGCCCACCCGACGGGCCGCCGCCCCCACGGCCACCAGGTCCACGGCGCCGCCGTCGATCCAGTGGCAGGGCGGGACCGAGATGGCACCGACCTGCGCGCCCAGCCGGTCGAGGTCGGCGAGCACCGCCGCCGTCCAGTCGCCGTCGGGCGGGCGGGCCACCACGTGGAGCCGCCCGCCGTGGCGCTGCGCCAGGCGCTCCCAGCCGTACACGTCCGAGGGGAACTGGTCGGCGAGCACCACGACGTGCTGGCCGTGCTCGAGGTGGAGGTTCGCGGCTGCCGTCGACACGCCGTAGCTGACCGACGGGGTGATGGCCACGCCGTCGGCGTCGCCCGGCGCGCCCACGAGGCCGGCGAGCACGGCACGGAGCTGGTCGACCGGGACCGTGAAGTCATCGGCCGCGACGGTCCAGGGCCGCCCCTTGCGGGCCAGGCCCATCCAGCCCGCCTCGACGGCGACCTGGGGCACCGGGCCCATGAACGCGCAGTTCAGGTACGTGACGTCGGTCGGGATGGTGAAGGCTGCGCGCGCCTCGGCGAGGGGGTCGGTCCGGGAGCCGTCGGGCGGCAGCGTCGGCGTGGGCACCGGTGGAGCATGCCACCGGCGAGCCGGCCGTCGACCCCCAGGGTGGTGGGCCACCCGGGCAGGGGTCAGACGACGAGCTCGACGACCGTCCACACCGCCAGCGCCGCGAACACGGCGGCGCCGACGTAGTTCACCTTGTGGATCGGCACGCGGGCCACGAGCTGGCGGCCGAAGGCGGCGGCGATGGCGGCGACCGCCGCCAGGGCGGCCAGGGCGCCCACCCCGGTGGCGACCGGTTCGCCGCTGCTCGCCGCCAGGCTGGCCGTCGCCAGCTGGGTGAGGTCGCCCCACTCGGCGAGCGCGATGAGCCCGAAGCTGCCGACGACGGTGGCCGCCACGGTGGCGCCGCGCTCCACCGCCACGTCGGGCCCGCCGGCGCCCGCTGCGGCCTCGGCGTCGGCGGCCGCCGTGCGGGCGGCTCGGAACAGGAGGACCGCACCGACGGCGAACAGGACGGCGACGGCGACGCCGACCACCTCGTCCGGCAGCAGGGTGAGCGCGCTGCCGGCGGCCACAGCGACGACCACGTGGACCGCGAACGCGGCGACGACGCCGAGCCACACCCACCCGGGCCGCCGGTACCGGGTGACCAGCACGATCGTGGCGACCATCGACTTGTCGGGGAGCTCGGCGGGGAACACGGTGGCGAAGGCCCGTACGAGGTCGTCGATCTGCATGGCTGGCTTCCGGTCGGCGGCGTCCAGGGTTGGCGCGGCGGGAGGTCGGGGGTGAAGGCAGGTGACGGGGAGGTGGACCCTGGCCCGGCATCCACCGACTCGGCCCGTCCCGGGTGAAGGATGGCCCACGGTGATCCTTCGCCCAGCCGCCAGCGATCCCGGTCCGTTGCGAGACCGCTCGATCCCGTCGGCTCCCGACCGTCCTCATGGGGGTTCCGTGACCGCTTCCTTCGATGCTCCTGCTCCGGCGCGCACGCGCACGTACGTGCTCGACACGTCCGTGCTGCTGGCCGACCCGCGGGCCCTGGTCCGCTTCGACGAGCACGACGTCGTCCTGCCGATCGTGGTGCTCATGGAGCTCGAGGCGAAGCGGGACCACCCCGAGCTCGGCTGGGCCGCCCGCCACGCCCTGCGCCACCTCGAGGAGCTGCGCCTGCGCCACGGGTCGCTGACCGAGGCGCTCCCCGTCAACGGGCAGGGCGGCACGCTGCGCGTGGAGCTGAACCACCAGTCCACCGAGGGCCTGCCGGCCACCATGAAGGCCGACAACAACGACCATCGCATCCT
>DATAGR010000567.1:0-8066 GCA_036263575.1 Aquihabitans sp.
CTCGAGGCCTGCGGCATCGTGGTCTGGCTGGCCAGGGCCCGCTGCGAGCGGGCCCTGGTGCTGGCCGAGCGGGACCGCCCCGGCGACGCAGAGGAGGCGGCCCGGTCGATGGCCGCCGGCCTGGCGGTGGGCGCCGAGCTCGGCGTCCACCTCGCCCTCGGCCCCGCGGAGTACGAGCTGCAGCCCCGGGCGGCAGCCACCTCGGGCGGTCGGAGCGAGCGCTAGTAACCTGCCGCCACCTCGCCGGCGCCCTCGCACCGCTCGTGATCCGCCCCGCTCTCCGTCAGGCCCCATGACCCCCGGATCCACGCCACCGCCCGCCACCTCGCTGGAGATCTCGGTGCTGGGGCCGCTCCGCGCTCGGCGCGACGGCGCCGACCTCGTCCTCGGCGGGCGTCGCCAGCGTTCCGTCCTCGCCCGCCTGGCCCTCGCCCGTGGCGAGACGGTCGGTGCGGAGCGCATCGTCGACGACCTCTGGGGCGGGGAGCCGCCCCGCAGCGCGAGCAACACGCTCCAGAGCTACGTGTCGAACCTCCGCCGGATCCTCGGCCCCGACCCCGCCGGCGGCGGCCCCGTCATCGAGCGGGTCGGCGACGCCTACCGCCTGCGGGTCCCGGCGGACGGGCTCACGTCGGAGCGCTTCGAGCGGCTGGCACGCGACGCACCGGACGGCCCCGCCGGGCTGCCGGCCCTGGAGGAGGCCCTCGGCCTGTGGCACGGCTCGGCCCTGGCCGACGTCGCCGACGAACCGTGGGCGCAGGGCGACGCCGTGCGGCTCGAGGAGCTGCGCCTCGCCGCCCAGGAGCGGCGCTTCGACGCGCTGCTGGCCGCCGGACGCCACGCCGTGGTCGTCGGCGACCTCGACGCCGCCGCCCTGGCCCACCCCCTCCGGGAGCGCTTCACCGCCCAGCTCGTCCTGGCCCTCTACCGGTGCGGCCGCCAGGCCGAGGCCCTGCGCGCCTACGACCGCACCCGCCGCCACCTGGGCGAGGAGCTCGGGCTGGAGCCCGGCCCGGAGCTCGTCGAGCTGGCCGACGCCGTCCTCGCCCAGGACCCGGCGCTGGCGGCCGCGCCCGACACCCCGCCCGACGTCGACCCGGACGAGCCCGCCGGCGCCGCCGCCGATCCGCCGCCGCCGGACTGGACGACCGGCGTCCTGCCCCTCCCCCGAGCCGTCGACGAGCGCCGGGCCCGCAGCGCCTTCGTCGGCCGCGACGCCGAGCTCGAGCTGCTCGAGCGCGAGTGGGCCGACGTGGTGGCGGGGAACCGGCGCCTGGTCACCGTGGCCGGCGAACCCGGCGTGGGCAAGACCCGCCTCACCCAGCGCCTCGCCCGCCGGGTGCACGACGACGGCGGCCACGTGCTCTGGGGGCGGTGCGTCCTCGAGAACCTCATCGCCTACCAACCGGTGGCCGAGGCGCTCCGCACCGCGGTGGCGAGCCTGCACCCCGAGGTGGTCCGGTCGCTGATCGACCCTCGCCCGGCGCTCGGGCTCCTCCTCCAGCAGGTGACCACGCCGGACGCCCCCGGCGGGGAGGGAGGTGCGGAGCGCTCCGTGCGCGCCGAGCGGTTCGAGCTCTACGAGGCCCTGGCCGACCTCCTCGGTGAGGTCAGCGGCCCGACCCCCGTGCTGCTGGTGGTCGACGACCTCCAGTGGGCCGACACCTCGACGCTCACCCTCCTCGAGCAGGTCCTGCGCCACGACCGCACCGGTCGGCTCCTCGTGGTGGCCACCGTGCGGCGCCCCGCCGGGCGCCCGACCCCCGACGTCGACCGGTTCCTCGCCGACCTCCGCCGCGACCACCGCCTCGGTGCCGTGGAGCTCGGCGGGTTCGGGGTGGAGGAGGTCGCGGCGCTGCTCGACGAGCGTGGGGTGGCCCTGGAGCACGACGCGGTCGACGCCCTGCGCGACCGCACCGCGGGCAACCCGTTCTTCATCGAGTCGCTCGTCGACGCCGGCGGCGACCTCGTCCAGGCCGACCCCCGCGCCCTCCCCGACTCGGTGCGCGACGTCCTCGACCAGCGCCTGGCCGCCCTGGAACCGGTCGCGGCGCGCGTGCTCACCGCCGGCGCCGTCATCGGCCTTCGCATCGACCTCGGGCTCCTCGGCGACGTCGTGGCCATGGCACCCGATGCGCTCCTCGACGTCATCGACGACGCCGTCGCCCGCGGCCTGCTGGTGGAGGACGAGGAGCTCGGGTGGGTGGCGTTCCCCCACGCCCTCGTCCGCCAGGCCCTGGTCGCCCGCACCACGCGCAACCGCGAGGCGCAGCTCCACCTGGCGACCGCCGACGTGCTCGAGGACCGCCCCGACGTGCTGGACCGGCCGGCGACCATCGCCCAGCACCTCCTGGCCGCAGGTCCCCTGTGCCCGCCGGTCCGTGCTGCGTCCGCCGCCCTCGCCGCGGGCCGCGCCACGTTCACGATGCTCGCCGACGCCGAGGCCCGCACCTGGGCCGATCGGGCCCTCGAGCTGCTGGGCGGGGCCGCACCCGCCGGTGCCGACGAGGGGCCACACGCCGAGCTGATCACGCAGGCCGACCTCCTCGTCGCGGCCACCAGCCGGAACCTGGCCGACGTCGACGTGGCGGGGGCGGCCATCGCCCGGGTGGCCGACCGGGCCCGACGCACCGGGGACCGCCTGCTGCTCGCCCGAGCCGCCCAGGAGTCCGCCCAGCTCGACGCCGGGGTCGGCTTCTCCTTCGGCGCGGTCGACGAGGAGCTGGTCGCCCTCCTCCAGGAGGCGTTGGACGGACTCCCGGCGGACCGCCCGGCCGAGCGGTCGTCGCTGCTCTCCTGGCTGTCCATCGCCATCACGGGGGCCGACGACCAGCCGCGCCAGGTGACGACCTCCGCCGAGGCGTGGGCGCTCGCCCAGGAGGTGCCCGACCGGCCCGACGTCCTCGCCATCGCCGCCTACGCCCGGCGGCTCGCGCTCGCCGGACCCGCCGGGCTCGACGACCGCCGGGTCCTCGGCCCCACGATGATCCGAGCGGCGCAGGAGGCCGGGTGGTCCGAGATGGAGGTGGTCGGACTGCTCTTCTCGGTGGTCGACCTCCTCGAGGAGGATCGGGTCGACGACTCCCTGGCCATGCTCGAACAGCTCCGGCGGCGCCTCGCCGAGGGCGACCGACCCATGTTCGACGTGTACGTGCACTTCCTCGACGGCGGCTTCGCCCTCCTGCGCGGCGACGTCGCCGCCGCCGAGGCGCACTCCACCACGGCGCTCTCGATCGGTGAGGCTGCGCACGGCGGCAACGCCACCCAGGGCTGGGCCGCCCAGCAGTTCATGATCGCCCTCTACCACGGCCAGATGGCGGCCCTGGAGCCGGTCGTGGCCGACCTCGTCGCCGAGTACCCCACCATGCCTGCGTGGAAGGCGGCGCTGGCGATGAGCCGGGTGAACGCCGGCCGCCTCGACGACGCCCGCGCCGCCTACGCCGACGACCTCGACGGCGACGACCTGCCGCTCAACCAGAGCCCGACCTGGTACAGCACCGTGGCCCAGCTCGCCGAGGTCGCCTGGAACGTCGGCGACCGTGAGCTGGCCCGGCGCCTGCTCCCGCTCCTCGAGCCGATCGGCGGGCACGTGGCCATCACCGGGATGGGCGTGATCTGCATGGGGCACGTGGCGCGCTACCTCGGCCTCGTGCTGGCCACGCTCGGGCGCGACGACGAGGCGCTCGTCGCCCTGTCCCACGCCGTGGTCCGGGCCGAGGCGTGCGGGTGGGAGCCCTTCGTGGCCCGGACCCTCGCCGAGCGCGCCGTCGTGCTCGGCCGCCAGGGCACCGAGGAGGCCAGCGCCGCCGCCGAGGTCGATCGCCGTCGCGCCGAGGCCCTCGCCGCCCGACTCGGCATCGTGCTCTCCCTGCGCGACACGGGGCAGGCCCAGGCGGGGGCCGCGTGAGCGCCGCCGACGACGCGCTCGAGATATCGATCCTGGGCCCGGTCCGGGCCCGCCTCGACGGGGTCGACGTCGCCCTCGGGGGACGTCGGCAGCAGGCCGTGCTCGCCCGGCTCGCGCTGTCGGGTTCCAGCGCGGTGTCGGCCGAGCGCCTCGTCGACGACCTGTGGGGCGACGCGCCGCCGGCCACGGCGGTGAACACGCTGCAGAGCTACGTCTCCAACCTGCGGCGGCTCCTCGGCAGCACCACGCCGCCGGTCATCGAGCGGGTGGGCGACGGCTACCGGCTGCGGCTCGATGAGGGCGCCCTCGTGGCGCCCCGGTTCGAGCGGCTGGTGACCGAGGCGACGGCGGCCGGCACCGGGCCCCAGCGGCGGGTCGAGCTCCTCGGCGCCGCCCTCGACCTGTGGCACGGGCCCGCCCTGGGCGACCTCGCCGACGAGCCGTGGGCCCAGGGCGACGCCGTCCGCCTGGAGGAGCTGCGGCTGGCGGCGGTGGAGGCCCGGTTCCAGGCCCACCTCGACGCCGCCGGGCACGCCCTGGTGGTCGGCGACCTCGAGGCCGCGGTCCGCGCCGACCCGCTTCGGGAGCGGCTCACCCACCTGCTGGTCCTGGCCCTCTACCGGTGCGGGCGCCAGGCCGAGGCGCTGCGCGCCTACGAGCGGACCCGGAGCCACCTGGCCGAGGAGCTGGGCCTGGACCCGGGGCCCGACCTGGTCCGGCTGGCCGCGGCGGTGGCGGCCCAGGACCCCGCGCTCGACGCACCGGACGAGCCCGCACCGGAGGCGGCTGGTGCGACGGGCTCGGGCGAGACCGGCTCAGCCACGGTCCTGGGGCGCGAGGGCGGGCCGCGCACGGCCATGCCCGACGGCGTCGTCCTCCCGCTCCCGCCCGCGGTCGCCGAGCGCCGGGCCCGCAGCGGCTTCGTGGGCCGCGGCCGACAGCTCGAGGTGCTGGAGGGGGCGTGGGCGGCGGTGGCCTCGCCCCAGGCGGCCTCGCGCCTGGTCACGCTGGCCGGCGAGCCGGGGGTCGGCAAGACCCGCCTGGCCCAGCACCTGGCCCGGACCGTGCACGAGGCCGGCGGCCAGGTCCTGTGGGGCCGGTGCTCGGCCGAGCAGCTGGTCGCCTACCAGCCGGTCGTCGAGGCCATCCGGACGGCGCTGCGCTCGCTCGGGCCCGGTGTCGCGCGTGCCCTCGCCGCCGCCCGGCCGGCCCTGGCGCCGCTCCTGCCCGACGACGTGGCGGCCGCCGTCCCCGGTGGGCGGGCCGAGCGCTACGAGCTCTTCGAGTCCCTCGCCGAGCTCATCGGCGACGTGGCCAGCGGGTCGCCGGTGCTGCTCGTCATCGACGACCTCCAGTGGGCGGACGCGTCGACCCTCGCCCTGCTCGACCACCTCCTCCACCACGCCCGCACCGAGCGCCTGCTGGTGGTGGCCACGCTGCGCCGGCCCGCCGGCCGGCCGACGAGCGAGGTCGACCGCTTCCTCACCGACCTGCGGCGGGCCCACCGGTTCGAGCACGTCGACGTCGGCGGGTTCGACGCCGAGGAGGTGGCGGCGCTGCTCGCCGCCCAGGGCATCGCTGTCGAGCCGGAGGTCGCCGACGCGGTGCAGGCCCGCACGGGCGGCAACCCCTTCTTCGTCGAGTCGCTCGCCGAGGGCGGCGGCGACCTGGCCGGCGGCGATCCGCGCTCGGTCCCCGCATCGGTCCGCGAGGTCCTCGACCAGCGCCTCGCCCAGCTCGACCCGGACACGGCCAGGGTCCTGACGGCGGCGTCGGTGGTCGGCCTGCGGGTCGAGCTCGACCTCCTCACCGCCGTGGCCGACGCCGACCTCGGCCAGGTGCTCGACGTCGTCGACGACGCCGTCGCCACCGGTCTGCTCACCGAGGACGAGGAGCTGGGCTGGGTCGCGTTCCCCCACGCCCTGGTCCGCCAGGCCCTCGTCGCCCGCCTGAGCCGCAACCGCGAGGCCCTGCTGCACCTGCGCGTGGCCGACGCCGTCGAGGCCCGCCCCGCCGTCGCCGACCGGGCGACCGTCGTCGCCCAGCACCTGATCGCCGCGGGCCGGGCGTGCCCGCCGGCCCGGGCGGCACGCGCTGCCGCCACCGCAGGCCAGGAGGCGCTGGCCGTCGTGGCCGACGAGGAGGCGCTCATCTGGGCGGACCGGGCCCTGACCGCCCTCGCCACGGTCGCCGCGGTCGAGGACCCCGAGCTGGTCGACCTCCGGATCGACGCCCACCTGCTCGCAGCGCGCGCCGCCCGCCACCTCGGCGACCTCGTCCGGGCCCGGGCCGAGATCGACGAGGTCGTCGATCTGTCGCGCCGCCACGGCGACTCCTGCGGACTCGCCCACGGCGCCCAGGAGACGGCCATGCTCTCCGGCGCCGTCGGCCTGAGCTTCAGCGGGGTCGACGAGGCCCTGACCTCCCTGCTGCGCGAGGCGCTGGACGCGCTCGGTGACACCGAACCGGGCGAGCGGGCCGCCCTGCTGGCGTGGTCGTCGATCGCCATGAACGGGGGCGACGACCGCGACGGCCAGGAACGCCTCTCGGTCGAGGCGCTGGAGGCCGCGGCCCTGGTGCCGACCGAGCGCCACGTGCAGGCGCTGGCCCTCCTGGCCCGCCGGATGGCCGTGGGCGGTCCGCCCGGCGTCGACGAGCGGCTCTCGCTCATCGCACCCCTCCAGGAGGCGGCCGCGGGCTGGACCGACCTGGAGATCACCGCCCGGATCTTCGCCGTCAACGACCTGTTGGAGGCCGACCGCAGCGAGGACGCCGAAGCGCTCCTGGAGGAGACGGCGACACTCGTCGCCCCCATCGGCCGCCCTGCGCTCGAGGCGTACGTCCTGTTCTTCCAGTGCATGTTCGCCGGGCTCCACGGCGAGCTCGATCGAGCGCGGGAGCTGTCGGACCGGGCCCTCACCATCGGCCTCCCCGCCCACGGGCAGAACGCGCTCGGCGCCTGGGGCGCCCAGCAGTTCATGCTCGCCGACGCCGGCGGGACCCTCACCACCCTCACCGACCAGTTGCGCCAGCTGGCCGACGACGAGCCGCTCGTGCCGGCGTGGCGGATGGCCTACGCCCGCTGCCTGGTGGCCGAGGGCGACGTCGAGGGCGCCCGGCGCGAGGCCCACACGTACCTCGAAGGCGGCCGCCTGCGGGTGGACCGCCGCTCGGTGCTCCGCGAGATCGTGGCCGGGCTGGCCGCCGAGGTCTGCTGGCTGATCGACGACATCGAGCTGGCCGAGGCCCTCGTGGTGGAGCTGGCGCCGATCGCCCACCGCATCGGCACCTCCGGCCTGGCCGCCGCCACGGTGGGGCCGCTCCTGCGCCACCAGGGCCTTGCCCTCGCCGTCACCGGCGACCTCGACGCCGCCGAGGCGCAGCTCGCCCTGGCCGCGGCCCGTTGCCACGAGTGCCGCTTCCTCATCAGCGAGGCCGAGGCCCTGGCCGAGCGCGCCGTGGTGCTCCGCCGACGGGGCGGTCCCGGCGACCTCGAGGAGGCCGAGCGGTGCGCCGCCGAGTCCGACGCGATCTGCGAGCAGCACGGCTTCGTGCTCGACCTCCCGCCCGACTGACCCTGTTGGTCGGGCGGCGCGCACGGCCATGAGAAATGTTCGGCCATCTCTGCCGAGCCGGACATATGCCGTGGCTTGCGGCAATCGAACACACGTACGATTGCGCATGGACGATCTGCCGGTGGAGGTGCAGCTGAAGGAGGCGGTGCGAGCCGTCGAGGCGTGCATCGCCGGCGACATCGATGCACTGTCCGGTCGCGCGCAGCAAGAGGCGGTCGTGGCACTCCAACGCCTCCAGTCGCTCGTCTCGGCGGCGCACGCCAAGGCCGTGTCGCCGTGGGACGCCTCGGCCGTCTGGGCCGACGATCGGTCCCGCTCGGGTCCGGCACGTCTCGCTCGCGATGCGGCCTGCGCTCCGGCCTCGGCCCGCCGGGTGGTGCGTCGGGCGCGGGCGCTGCGGTCGATGCCGCTGACCCGGGCGGCGTTCGAGGATGGGTCGCTGTCCGCCGACCACGTCGACGTCCTGTGCCGAGCCAACCACGCGCCGCTCGAGGCGCTGTTCGCCCGGGACGAGGCCGTGCTCGTGGGGCACGCCCGCACGATGCACTACGACGACCTCGTCCGCCTGGTCGACCACTGGCGCA
>DATAGR010000568.1:0-2391 GCA_036263575.1 Aquihabitans sp.
CGTCGGTAATCTACCTATGCCGGTAGGGGAAATCCCCGGGCCCGCCCGCCGGGCGCCCGTCGCCGAGCCCCGAAGCCACCCGTAGCGAGGACGTGCCCGTGCCCACCGAAGCCGAGATCATCGAGGCCCTCCGCCCCGTCGAGGACCCCGAGCTGCACCGCAGCATCGTCGACCTCGGGATGGTCAAGGAGATCGCCCAGGCCGGTGGCAACGTCCGGATCATGATCGCCCTGACCACGCCGGGCTGCCCGCTGAAGAACGAGATCAACAGCAGGGTCGGCGGCGCGGTGCGGGCCATGCCCGGCGTCGACGCCGTCCAGGTCGACTTCACCTCCATGTCCAAGGAGGAGCTCGCCGCCCTGCGCCAGACCCTCAACGGCGATCCCGCCGCCACCGCCGGCTCGCAGCAGGCGCACGGCCACGCCGAGGGCCGCGAGATCCCGTTCGGCGACCCGTCGAGCACCACCCGCGTGCTGCTGATCGCCTCGGGCAAGGGCGGCGTCGGCAAGTCGTCGGTGTCCACCAACCTCGCCGTGTCGCTGGCGAACCGGGGCAAGAAGGTCGCCATCGTCGACGCCGACGTCTGGGGCTTCTCCATCCCGCGCATGCTCGGCATCGACCAGCAGCCCACGGTGATCGACTCCATGCTCGTGCCGCCGGAGGCCTACGGCGTCCGCTGCATCTCCATGGGGTTCTTCGCCGAGGAGGACCAGGCCGTGGTGTGGCGGGGGCCCATGCTCCACAAGGCCCTGGAGCAGTTCCTCACCGACGTCTTCTGGGACGAGCCCGACTACCTGATCATCGACCTGCCCCCGGGCACCGGCGACATCTCCATCTCCATCGCCCAGTTCCTGCCCCGCGCCGAGGTCTACGTCGTCACCACGCCGCAGCCCGCCGCCCAGCGGGTGGCCCAGCGCGCCGCGGCCATGGCCGACAAGGTGAACCTCAAGGTGAAGGGCATCATCGAGAACATGTCGTGGTTCACGGGCGACGACGGCCAGCGCTACGAGATCTTCGGCGCGGGCGGCGGCCAGGAGCTCGCCGACAAGATCAACGTGCCGATGCTCGGCAAGATCCCGCTGCTCAACGACCTGCGCGAGGGATCCGACTCCGGCAAGCCCGTGGCCGCCATCGACCCCGACGGCGAGGGCGGTCGGGCCTTCGCCGCCATCGCCGAGCAGATCGACGTCGCCCTCGCCCCGACCCGTCGGTACAACAAGGGCCTCAAGCTCCTCGGCTGATCGCCCCGGCGAACACCGGCGCCGGCGGGCGGTGCCGGTGGCTACCGTGGGCCCACGCCGCACGGCGCGGCGGAGAGGGGTGGCGACCGATGTCCCGTACCGAGTGGAACCAGTCCGAGGTGCTGGCGTGGTCCAGCCACGACGGCCCGGGAGGCGTGCCCCGTGCGCCGTCGCGCTGGCTCGTCGGCGGCGTGGCCGGCGTCCTCGTCGTCACCTTCAGCGGGATCATGGCCTCCGACGCCCTGTGCCCGGACCACCGCGCCTGGGTCCAGGGCCTGGCGACCGTCGCCCTCGTCACGTCGGTCGTCGCGGTGGCCCAGGCCCTGCGCGACCAGGCCTCGGCCGGGGTGCTGGCCCTGTTCGCGTCGAGCCTCGGCATGGCGATCGGCCTGATCGACGCCGTCCACTCGCCGTCGCGCGGCAGCCTCATCGCGCTCGCGTTCGCGGTGGCGGCCACCGGCAGCTCGATCGTCGCCTTCCGCCTGCTCCAGCTGGGCGCGTGGGACCGCCGCATCGCCACCGCCCACCGGGCCGGTCCGGTCGAGGCGTCGGGTGGCGACGTCACCGGGACCCCCGACGCGACCGTGCCGGCGGCGGCCGATCCCGAGGCGGCCCGGGTCCACCAGCCCAGGCGGTGATCGGGCGCGACCGGCCGCGGGCGCTCCGCCGCTGGTCGCGCCGCCCGCTCCTCTGGGCGTTGGCCATCGCCGTCCCCGGGCTGCTCGGCTCGTTCACCGAGCACGGTGACGTGCGCGACGAGCGTCGGCTGCGCGAGCGGGCGGTGCGCGTCGAGGGCACGATCGACCCGTCGTGGGACCACGGCCAGACGGTCCCGGTCGCGTACCGCGACCCCAGGAGCGGCGACCTCGTGCGGAGCGACGTCACCATCCTCGAGGATCGGCCGGAGCGGATCGGCCCGATCGAGCTCCTCGTCGACCCCGAGGACCCCCAGCGCGTCCGGGCCGGGCCGCCGTTCTACGCCGACGGCTACCTGCTCGAGACCGCGCTGATCTGGCTGGTGCCGGTCCTCGCCTGCCTGGCGTGGGCGGCGGCGCGCAGCCGCCGGCTGCGGTGGGCCCGGCGGCAGATGGCCGATCCCGACGTGCCGTCGTTCCGCCTGCTCGCCGAGCCCCGGCCCGGTGCGGTGCTG
>DATAGR010000569.1:0-6957 GCA_036263575.1 Aquihabitans sp.
GGTACGCCTCGGCGGCGGCGATGGCCGTCTCGGCGGCGTCGAGGTGGGCGCCGAGGTCCACCCAGGTGTCGACCATCGCCGCCAGCGCCGTGCCCGAGCCGTCGGCGGCGGCGGCCGCACCCGCCGCCCTCGCGTCGATCAGCGCGCTGTCGGTGCGGTCGGCCAGCTCGGCCAGCTGTGGCGCCAGGCCGGTCGCGCCCAGCCGGGTCGCCTCGTGGAGGAGCCAGCTGGCCGACACGAGGTGCCCCGTGGCCACCGCCCGCTCGGCCCCGTCGAGGAGGAGGCGCCGGGCGTCGGGGGGCCGCCCCTGCGCCTGCGCGGCCCACGCGGTGCCCACGATCTGGTCGGGGAAGAGGAAGTCGAAGCGGGCCAGGCCGTCGCGCTCGTGCATCGCCGCACCGGCCGCGGCGCCGTCGCCGAGGAGCCCGCAGGCCACGGCGAGCCCCGAGAGGGCGATGCGCAGCGGGCCCTCGAAGCCGTGCGCCCGAGCCAGGTCGCTGCCCTCGGCGTACCAGCGCCGCGCCGAGCGCGGGCAGCCGCGCAGCACGTCGACGCGGCCGAGGTCGAGCGTGAACCACACGCGGGCGATCGGCGCCGACTCGCCGGCGGTGGCCTCGTAGCCGGCGGTGGCCAGGGCGGTGGCGTCGTCGAAGCGCCCGGCGTCGGTGAGGGCGAAGACCTGGGAGATGACGTGGCTGCCCGGGTGGGCCAGGGCGAGGGGCTCGGCGAGGGCGAGGTGGTCGGCGTAGGCGGCCTCGGCGACGGCGATCGCCTCGGTCGTGCGGCCGAGCACGGCCAGGGCGGGTGCCTCGGAGATGGCCCGGAGCACCCGCCTCCGCGGGTCGCTGAGGTCGCCCAGCCCCTGGTCCAGCTCGAGGGCGCCGACCGGGTCGCCGGAGAAGAGCCGGATGGCGGCCTCGTCGGCGATGAGCTCGGTCAGGCCGTCGAGGCCGACCCGGTCCCGAGCGGCCAGGTTCACGGCCATCGCCGCCTCGGGGTCGCACCTCCCCCAGTGGAGGTTCTTGCACCGCATCAGCGTGATGTGGAGCACGTCGTCCTCGGTCAGCCCGTCGATCCGGTCGGCCGCCGCCAGCACGGCGTCGGCCTCGGCGAACGAGCCGAGCTCGTAGAGGGCCTCGCCGAGGATCAGCCCGGCGAGGGCCGAGGGCGCCGTCTCGTGGGCGGCCCGGGCCAGGCGCTCGACCTGGCGGTGGTCGTTGGCGTGGCGGGCGGCCCGTGCGCCGCGCAGGAGCAGCTCCGGGTCGGCCTGGCCGTCGGCGTCGAGCCGCCACGTGGCGATGCGGAGGGCGTCGGAGCGGCGGCGGGCCCCGTGCGCCTCGATGCGGGCGATGTGCTGGCGCAGCAGTCGGCGCTGCCGGAGGCGGGGCATGGCGGCGCGGAGGGCCTCGGCGTAGAGCGGGTGGGCGAGGGTCACGTGGTGGCGGCGCCGTTCGACGGTCACCGTGATCAGGCCGGCCTCCTCCAGCTCCTCGAGCGCCGTGCCGGGCGCGTGGTCCTCGAGGTCGGCGGGACCGACCGGCTGGCACAGGGCGAGGAGGTCGAGGACGGTGCGGTGGTCGTCGCCGAGCGCACCGATGCGGTCGGCCACCAGCTCGACCAGGCGCCGGCTGGTCGACGGGAGGCGGTCAGCGCGCCACTGCCCGTCGACCTCGTGGAGCGCGCCGGTCCCGATCGCCTCCAGCACCAGCTCCCGCAGGAAGAGGGCGTTCCCCTCGCTCGCCTGGCACATGCGCGCGGTGACGTCGGCGGCCACCGGTCCGCCGAGGGCCAGGTGCAGCACGGTGGCGACCTGCTCGGCGGTGAGGGCGCCCAGGTCGACGAGCTCCACCTCGCCGCTGCGCCAGAGGGACGACACCCCGTCGGGCACCGGCTCGCCCCGGCGGACGGTCCCCACCAGGAAGGCCAGGCCGGCGGCGAGCAGCTGGCTGACGAGGGTGGCCGAGACCACGTCGAGGTGGTGCAGGTCGTCGATCGCCAGGACCAGCGGGCCGTCGCCGTCCCGTCGCTCCAGGTCGTCGCGCACATGGGCGAAGAGGGCCACGGGGTCGAACGTGTCGCCGGTCGTCAGGTCGGGCGGGACGAGGTGGGCCAGCGCGCCGAGCGGCAGCTGGGCCGCCGATCGGCTGGCGACGGCGGCGGCGGTGGCGAACCCGTGGCGCGCGGCCGCCGCCGTGCAGGCGCCCACCAGGCGGGTCTTGCCGACGCCGACCGGCCCCGAGACCACGAAGCCGCGGGAGCCGCCGAGCAGCGCCCGCTCGAACCCCTCGAGGTCCTCGTGGCGGCCGACGAGCGGCCACCGCTCCAGCGGGCTGCTCACGCCCGTCCCGCTCCGTGCCCCGGCCACTGGCCGCCGAGCGTACCGGCCGCCCCGGGCCGGTCCCGTCGTGGGGACCGGCCCGCTCGTGGTCGACCGGTCAGGCCGGCCGGTCGGGGCGGAGGTCGACCCGCCGGAGCAGCTGGGCGTTGAGGGCGACCACGATGGTGGAGGCGCTCATCAGCACGGCGCCGACCGCAGGCGCCAGCGAGACGCCGGCCCAGTGGAGGGCCCCGGCCGCGAGGGGGATCGCGGCCAGGTTGTAGCCCGCCGCCCACGCCAGGTTCTGCAGCGACGTGCGGTAGGTCGCCTTGGAGAGCCGCACCACCGACACGACCCCGCGGGGATCGGAGCTCGCCAGGATGACGCCGGCCGACTCGATGGCGACGTCGGTGCCGGCGCCGATGGCGATGCCGACATCGGCCGTGGCCAGGGCCGGCGCGTCGTTGACGCCGTCGCCGACCATGGCGACCCGGAGGCCTCGCTCCTGGAGCTCGGCCACCTTGTCGGCCTTGTCGCCCGGCAGGACCTCGGCGAAGACCTCGTCGACTCCCAGGTCGGCGGCCACCGCGTCGGCCACCTGGCGCGCGTCGCCCGTGATCATCACGACCCGTCGGCCGATCCGGTGCAGGTCGTGGACCGCCTGCCGCGCCTCGGGTCGGACCTCGTCCTCCAGCGCGAGCGCGCCGACCACCTCGCCGCCGCGGATCACGTGGAGCACCGCGGCGCCGCGCGCCTTCCACGCCGCCACCTGTGGCTCCAGGTCGGCCGGCTCGGCCAGCCCTGTCTCGCGCAGCAGCGCCGGGCCGCCGACGGCGTGCTCGACGCCGTCGACCACCGCCGCCACCCCCCGCCCGGTGAGCGAGCGGTGGTCCGTCGCAGTGGGGATCGCGCCGTGCTCGCCGGCGGCTCGCACGATGGCGCGTGCGAGCGGGTGCTCGCTCTCGGCCTCGACCGCCGCCGCCAGGCCGAGCACGTCGTCGGCGTCGCGCCCGCCCACCGCCTCGGCGCCGACGACGGCGTGCTCGCCTCGCGTGAGCGTGCCGGTCTTGTCGAAGAGCACCGCGTCGATGGTGCGGCTGGCCTCCAGCGCCCGCCGGTCCTTGATCAGGATGCCGTCGCGGGCGGCGACGGCGCTCGACAGCGAGGTGGTGAGCGGGATGGCGAGCCCGAGGGCGTGTGGGCACGAGATGACGAGCACGGTCACGACCCGCACCACCGCCTCGTCGGCGTCGCCGAGGAGCGTCCAGGCCGCCGCCGTCACGAGCGCGGCGCCGAGGGCGACGTAGAAGAGCAGCGCCGCAGCCCGGTCGGCCAGCACCTGGGCCCGTGAGCCCGACGCCTGCGCCTCGGCCACCAGCCGCCCGATGCCGGCGAGGGCGGTGTCGTCGCCCACGGCGGTGACCCGCAGCCGCAGCGACGAGTCGGTCGAGACGGTGCCGGCCACGACGCGGTCGCCCACGCCACGGGGCACGGGACGGGACTCGCCGGTGACCATCGACTCGTCCAGCTCTGCGTGCCCGCCGACGACCTCGCCGTCGGCGGGCACCCGTCCCCCGGAACGCACGAGGACGGTGTCGCCCACGGCCAGGGCAGCGACGGGCACCACGTCGAGCGACCCGTCGGCGGCCACCCGTTCGGCCCGGTCGGGCAGGAGGGCGGCCAGCGCGCCGATGGCGTCCTGGGCCTGGCCGAGCGCCGCCATCTCCTGCCAGTGGCCGAGGAGCATGATCGTGATGAGGGCGCCCAGCTCCCACCAGAAGTCGAGGT
This sequence comes from Aquihabitans sp., assembly GCA_036263575.1. Classification (GTDB taxonomy): domain Bacteria; phylum Actinomycetota; class Acidimicrobiia; order Acidimicrobiales; family Iamiaceae; genus Aquihabitans. The sequence goes on from DATAGR010000569.1 coordinate 4,106, forward strand.
CGAACCGGTCGAGCGAGGTCGCCATCGACGCCACGTAGGCGACGGTGATCGCCATGGCGATGAGCAGCATCATCCCTGGCCTCCGGGACCGGGCCTCGGCCACGCCGCCGGCCAGGAAGGGCCAGCCGCCCCACAGGAAGACGACGGTGCCCAGCACCGGCCCGACGAGGTCCATCCCCGGGAGGTCGAGCGAGTAGCCGAACCAGTCCATGACCATGTGGCTGGTCACGACGAGCGGGACGGTCAGCACGAGGCTCCACCAGAACCGCCGGCGGAAGCCGTCGACGTGGTGGCCGGCGTGGGCGCCGTGCCCGCCGCCGTCGTGGCCGGCGGCCTCGTCGTGGTCGTGCTCGTCCCGGTGGCCGCCCGCCGGCGGTGCGACCGGCTCGGCGGGTGGTGCGGCGGTGGTGGTTCGCGTGGCCATGGTGACCTCCTCGATCGCCCGCCCGTTTCGGTGTCGGCGGGACCCTTCGTCGACACCATACCCATACCCCCCAGGGGTATCAACCGATTGGACGAATGCAGGTCGGGACCAACGGCCCTAGGCCCACGACGGCCTCTCGGGCGACGATCGCCCCAGGTGCCCGGGACCGTGGGCGCCACGAGGAGGAACCGTGAGCACCAGGGAAGCGACCCCGCACCAGGGCCTCAGCCCGCTCGACGACCGCGAGTGCTACCGCCTGCTCGCCGCCGCCCACCTCGGGCGGGTGGCGTTGAGCGTGGCCGCCCTCCCCGTGATCCTGCCGGTGCACTTCGCGCTGCTTGGCCGCGACCCGGTCTTCCGCACCGAGCGTGGGGCCAAGCTGCGGGCGGCGAGCGCCGGCAACGTCCTGTGCCTCGAGGTCGACGAGGTGGACCCCGAGGGCCACACCGGCTGGAGCGTGCTCGTCACCGGCCCCGCCGAGGTGCTCACCGCCCCCGAGGACCTCGCCGTGGCGTCGACCCTGCCGCTCTCGCCGTGGGTCGGCGCAGGCGACGCGTACGTCCGGATCCGGGCGACACTGGTGAGCGGCCGGCGCGTCGGGTGACCCAGGCGCCCGCCCGACCAGTCCCCCGTCCCGGAGCCCGCCCATGACCGACGGCCACGCCGATGCCGGACCCATCCGGGTCTTCCTCCTCGACGACCACGAGATCGTGCGCCGCGGCGTGCGGGAGCTGCTGGAGCTCGAGGACGACCTGGCGGTGGTGGGGGAGGCGGGCTCGGTGGCCGAGGCCCTGGCCCGCATCCCGGCCACCCGCCCCGACGTCGCCGTGCTCGACGTCCAACTCGGCGACGGGTCGGGGATCGAGGTGTGCCGCGAGGTGCGGTCCAACCACCCCCAGGTCCACTGCCTGATGTTGACCTCCTACGCCGACGACGAGGCCATGCTCGACAGCGTCGTGGCCGGCGCCCTCGGCTACGTGCTGAAGCAGATCCGAGGCAACGAGCTCGTGCGGAGCATCCGCACCGCCTCGACCGGCCGCTCCCTGTTGGACCCCTCGATGGCCGCCCGGGCCGCCGAGCGGCTGCGCCGGGCCTCGGAGGAGGACCCTCGGTTGGCGTCGCTCACGCCGCAGGAGCGCCGCATCCTCGACCTGCTGGCCGACGGGCTCACGAACCGCCAGATCGGCGAGGAGATGTTCCTGGCCGAGAAGACGGTCAAGAACTACGTCTCGAACCTGCTCATGAAGCTCGGGATGAAGCGCCGGACCGAGGCGGCGGTCTACGCCGTCCGCCAGGCCGACCGGCACCGAGCTCACCCCTGAGGACGAGGCGGCGCCGGGGCCGGGGGCCGGCGCGAAGCCGGCGGTACCATCGCCGGCCATGGTCGCCTACGCAGGCCCCAAGCAGCTGCGCCGGCTCCTCGACGCGGTGATGAGCCTGGGGTCGGACCTCGAGCTCGAGGTCGTCCTCCGCCGCCTCACCGAGGCCGCGGTCGACCTGGTGGACGCTCGCTACGGGGCGCTCGGCGTGCTCGACCAGCGGCGGGCGCACCTCTCGGACTTCATCACGGTGGGCATCGACGACGACGCCCGGGCACGCATCGGCTCGCTGCCCGAGGGTCACGGGATCCTCGGGCTGCTCATCGTGGACCCCAAGCCCCTCCGACTGCCCGACCTCAACGAGCACCCGGAGAGCTTCGGGTTCCCGCCCGGCCACCCGCCGATGACGTCGTTCCTCGGCGTGCCGGTGTTCGTGCGGGGCGAGGCCTACGGCAACCTCTACCTGACCGACAAGCAGGGCAGCGAGGTGTTCACCGACGTCGACGAGGAGCTGGCCGTCGCCCTGGCCGCCGCGGCGGGGACCGCCATCGAGAAGGCGCGCCTGCACGCCCGGGTCCGGGAGCTGGACCTGGTCGAGGACCGCGAGCGCATCGCACGCGACCTCCACGACACCGTCATCCAGCGGTTGTTCGCCACCGGCCTCGCCCTGCAGGGCGCCGCCCGCCTGGCCGGCCCCGTGCCCGAGGTCGCGGCGCGCATCCAGCAGTCGGTCGACGACCTCGACGAGGTCGTGCGCCACGTCCGGTCGTCGATCTTCGAGCTCCACGCCGCCGAGCCGCAGGCCGAGGGCCTCCGCCACCGGGTGATGGCCGTCGGGGACGAGCTGGCCGACGCGCTCGGCTACGCCCCGACGTTCCTCTTCGACGGACCGATCGACACCGCCGTGCCCGACCACGTCGGCGCCGCCCTGCTGGCGGTGGTCGGCGAGGCGCTGGCCAACGTGGCCCGGCACGCCGCCTCCCCGTCGGCGGCGGTCGTGGTCACGGTCGACGGCTCGGCGGTCACGGTGACGGTCGACGACGACGGCGTCGGCCCTGCCGAGCGACGCGTCGGGGGACGTGGGCTGGCCAACCTGGCGGCGCGCGCCG
>DATAGR010000570.1:0-2581 GCA_036263575.1 Aquihabitans sp.
GAGCCGCGTGCTTCAGGTCGGGCTCAACGCGGTGATCGGCCTGGTCTCGATCTCGGTCGTCTGGGAGGTGCTGATCCAGCAGGCCAACCTGACCGACTTCAACCGGCGCGGCCCCCTGGACGTCTGGCGCTACCTCACGGCGTCCGGCAACGACGAGGCCCGGACGATCCTGTGGGACGCCACGCTCACCACCGCGCGCGACGCCGGGCTGGGGCTGGTCGCCGGGACCGTGGCCGGCCTGCTCGTGGCCCTCGCCTTCAACCGGTGGCCGGTGTTCGAGCAGGGGTCCATGCCGGTCGCCATGGCCCTGCGCTCGGTGCCGCTGGTGGCCATGACGCCCCTGATCATCCTCATCTTCGACCGTGGCCTGCTCGGCGTCACCGTGATCTCCGGCATCGTCACGTTCTTCCCGACCCTGGTGAACGTGGCCCTCGCCCTGCGCTCGGTGCCGTCGTCGTCGGTCGACCTGATGGACGCCTACGGCGCCGGCCGGTGGCGGACCCTCCTGCGGGTCCAGCTGCCCTACTCGCTGCCCGCGCTGTTCGCCTCCATCCGGATCGCCGCCCCGCTGGCCGTGATCGGCGCCTACCTGGCCGAGTACCTCGCAACCGGGCAGGGCCTCGGCTACCTCATGCTCGAGGCCAACTTCGCCAGCGACTACGACCAGATGTGGTCGGCGGTGGCCATCATCACCTTCGGCGCCGTGCTGCTGTACCAGGTGATCGCCGCGGTGGAGCAGGTGGTGCTCACCCGCTTCGCCGCCGACCCCAACGCCCGCTGAGGTCAGCGCCCGTTCGCAGCCAGGGTGACCTCGACGTCGAAGGCCTCCGCAACGGACGGGTCGAGGCCCACCGGCTCGTCGTCGATCCCGAGCGTCGACCGGAGGAACGCCACGCTCAGGTGGTCGATGGCGGGGAACGCCTCGAGCGGGTCGAGCTGGCCCTCCTCGCAGCCGTCGCTGGCGAGGCGGCTGAACTGCTCGGGCAGGTCCAGGCCGACCTCCTCGATCAGACCGGCCAGGCCACCGAGGTCCCGACCGATGAGGCACAGGTCGGAGAAGACGAGGTGGCCGGCGCCCTCGATCGACACCAGGTACGACGGTGCCGTCAGCCCCTCGAAGACCTCCTCGGTGCGGTCGTAGGAGATGATGCCGTCGTCGGTGGCGCCCATGACCATGCCGGGCACCTCGGGCACCGGCGGCGGCTCGGCGGCCTCGCCGTCCGGACCACCGCCGAGGCCGACGGAGTAGGCCACGAACGCCTTCACGCGGGGCTCGCTCGTGGCCGTCCGGTAGGCGGCGCCGGCACCGGCCGAGTGCCCGGCCACGGCGACGCGCTCCTCGTCGACCAGGCCGGCCAGCGGCGAGCCGTCGCGCTCGCCCTCGGCCAGGGCGGCGTCGAGCGACTGGGTGAGGACGTCGGGGTCGGTCTGCTTCGGGACACCGCGCGCGGCGACGCCGAGGAGGCCGCTGAGGCTGCGCTCGACGTGGTCGGGCGCCACCACGACGAAGCCCCACGACGCCAGGTGGGTCACCAGGTCGGCCGACTGCTCGGGGAAGCCGGCGTAGCCGTGGCTGAAGAGCACGACCGGGTACGGGCCGCGGTCGGCCGGCTCGGCGCCGGGGTGGGCGTCGATCTCGTAGAGCGGGCGCTTGTCGGCCGGCACCTGCGCCTGCAGCTCGGGCGTCAGCAGGCTGGCGATGTCGAAGGTCTCCGTCGGCTGCTCGGCGGCCTCGGCGGCGGCCGGGTACCAGGACACGACCCGGCGGCCGTCGGCCAGGGCGAACGAGTGGACGCCGACCTCGTCGGGCCCGCGCTCGGCGTACGCGGCCGCACCGGCGCCATCCTCGCCCGTCTCGGAGGTCGAGTCGGTGGTCGTCTCGCCGTCCGCGGCCGTCGTGGTCGTGTCGCCCTCCGCGGTCGTGGTCGGCGCGGTGGTGGTCGGGCCCCCCGCCCCGTCGTCGCCGTCGTCGCCGCAGCCGGCGAGGGCCCCCAGGGCGAGGGCGGCGGCGAGGGCGATGGCGGTGGAGCGGCGGCGGAGCACGGGCGGGACCGTACCGGGCGAGGGTCGACGGCGGGCGGAGCGCTCAGGCCCGCGGCGCCCACCCGCCCGACGGGGCCGGCTCGAAGACCGGGATCTCGCCGAGGGCGTGCACCAGCGCGGCGTCGTCGCCGAGCGCGCCTCGCCAGGCGTCGCCCTCCACGAGGAGGCAACCGATGCCGACCACCTCCGCGCCGGCCGACCGCGGGGCTCGCGTCGTGTTGTCGATGGTCGTGTTGTCGATGGTCGTGTCGTCGATGGTCGTGGCGTCGATCCTGGTGTGGTCGGTCGTGGTCACCGGCGTGCACCTCGGGGCGCCGGCCGTGGCCCCGTCGAAGGCGGAGCAGCGGGACCGCGGGTGCCCGTCGCCGAGTGTGGACGCCACCTGCCGGGCAACGGTCCGGCCTGCCGACCAGCGTCACGGTGTCGGTCGACGACCGCGAGCTCGTCGACGACGTCGTGTCGTGGGCCCGCCGCCGCCCCGCGTGTTCGAGGTGACGGAACGTCGGACCGACCTCGATCGCATCGCGTCGAAGGCGTT
>DATAGR010000571.1:0-11406 GCA_036263575.1 Aquihabitans sp.
CGGGACGACGACGTCGCGCCCGAGGACCTCGAGTTCGAGCCGGCGTTCGAGTTCTCCGATGAGGACCAGTACGAGATCGCCGTCCAGTGCGTCGACGTCGACGAGGGCGTGCAGCTCGCCATGTGGGTCGACGGCGACCTCGTCCTGTCCGCGGTCGACGACGACGATCCGCTCGAGTCGGGCGTGGGCGCCGTCGGCGTCGTGAACTCCAGCCTCTTCGCCGACGGCGAGTTCACGCCCTACGGCGCCGCCTTCGACGACTTCGAGTTCGTCACGCCCGACGGCGCTCCGGTGGGCGGCTCCGGCGACGAGGACGAGACCGAGACGGAGACCGAGGAGGAGACCGAGATCGAGGGTGGCACCAGCGGCGAGGCGGGCTCGGTGGCCGTGGGCGACCAGATCGCCGCCGATCCGCTCGCCACCCCGGGCGCCCTCGGCTTCCCGACCTCAGGTGAGGGCCTCGCCCTGACCTACGACGAGGGCGGCCTCTTCCTCAAGCTCGAGGGCGAGGGAACGGCGTACGCCTTCCCGGTCGCCAGCGCCGTCCAGGCGCCCACCGACGGGGTGGCCGTCGGCGCCGACGTCGTCGGCCTCGCCGTGAGCATCGGCTACGAGGACTACTGGGGCCTCACCTGCAACGTGAACAAGGAGACCGGCGAGTTCTACGCCTTCGTGGGCCAGGGCGACATCGAGGTCGACGACGCCTACACCGTCTCGATCGTGCGGCACGACGAGGAGGGCTTCGAGTTCCTCGCCCAGGAGACCGTCGAGAACGGGGGGTCGCGCTTCGCCATGGGTGCCGCCTGCGTGCCGACGGAGGACGGCGCCATGCACCTCGAGATGTCGTTCGGTGACGAGCGGGTGCTCGCCCACGTCGACGAGGACCCGCTGCCCGCCGGGCAGGTCGGCGTCTTCCTCAACAGCGAGTCGGGGAGCTCCGGCACGAGCTTCGGCAACTTCGTGGTGCACGAGGCGTCGCTGGGCTGAGCCACCGACGGGCGTAGGGGTCGGGCCACATCGGGCCCGACCTCTGCACCCGCCAACCTCGGTTCAGGACACCGGCGGCGCACCACCGGTGCGGCCCAGGCGGACGACGGCGATCTGTCGCCGCACCTGCGCCTGGTAGCCCTCGAAGCCGGGCCAGGTGGCGACGAAGCGTGCCCAGAGCTGCGGGCGCTCGTCGTCGCCCACGCGCTCGGCCGTCACCGCGAAGCGCTCGCCTCGCAGCGTCGCCTCGGCTCGCGGGTCGGCCTGCAGGTTGAGCCACCACTGCGGTTCGCGATCCACGCCGCCCTGCGACGCGGCGACCAGCAGGTCGTCGCCGTCGTGCAGGCACATCAGCGGGACCGAGTGGGGCGTGCCGGATCGGCGGCCCCGGACGGTCAACATCACCACCTCCGAGCCACCGAGCCAGCGGCTGCCCACCCGGCCGGCCGTGCGGCGCAGGAGCCACGTGTGGGTCGTGCCGATCACGCGCATCAGGCGGATCCGGCGGCGGTCCAGCTTCGAGAGGGTCGACCGGTCGCTCGGTCCGAACAGCCGCTGCTGGCGGGTCCGGAACCTCCGCTCGAACAGCACGAGCATCACGTGCATCAGGCGAGGCGCCGACGCCAGGACGGTGGCGCGCTCCTCCGGGCTCGCGTGGCTGATCGCCCAGGGGACGATGAACGGGAGCAGCCGCACGTCGAGGTTGGCCTGGAACCGCCTTTGCAACTGCTCGTAGTCCTCGAGGCGGAGGCGCTCCTCGAACAGCGGGAAGATCTCCCGCTCCTCGTCGGCGATGTGGCCGGCGAGCAGGTCGGCGGTCTCCCGGAGCACCGCGACGAGCTCCTCCCCACCGCCTTCGGCGCGCGCCAGCCCCACGGCGTGCTCGAGGAGCGGGTCGAGGCGCTGGTGGTCCTCGGTGAGCCCCCCGAGGTCGGGCCGGTCCCGGGCGACGGCGCGCAGCATCGGCCAGACGTCGTCGTCCTCGACCTGGTGGTGGCTGTGGACCTCGCCCACCACCCGTTCCAGGTAGTGGCGCAGGAGCGCCGATCGCTTCGGGTCCGGTCGCTCGACCAGCTGCGCCGCCGCCGTGGCGAGGCGGTCGAAGTCGACGGTCATCGCTCGGTGCACGAGGCGGTAGTCGGTGAGGTCGGGTGCCGGCTCGCCGGGCGCGCGAGGCGCCACGTCGAGCACGAGGTGATCAGGGGTGATGGTGGTGGTCATGGGTTCTCCTCGGGAGGTGGGGTGGTGCCCGAGACCGGGGCACGGGCTGGGGGACGTCACATCGTCAAGAGGCGCAGGTCGCCGGCGGCGACGGCGATGCCGAGGACGACGAACGGGGCGACGAGCGCCGTGCCGGCGATGTCCACCCGGAGGTGCAGGGTGATGGCGCCGACCATCACGGCGGCGACGCCGGCGGCGGCGGCCACGCCCAGCGGGGCCACGACGAGGCCGACCGCGAGGCCGATGGCGGCGAGGAGCTCCATGAACCCGACCGTCCGCCAGAGGCGAGGCGAGAGGTCGAGGCGCCGGCGCAGGTCCTCGGAGGATTCGTGGTGGGTCGCCTTGCGGGCCCAGGAGTTGACCATGGCCAGCGCCAGGACGCCGGTCGTCGCTGCGGTGATCGGGAACACGTCGGCCTCCTCGGGTACGGTCAAGGTGACTGCACCATCGCTAACTTGAGGTGAGTATGGCTGAAGTGAACTCGGATCGCAACGTCGCTCGCTACAACGCGCCCCGGCGCGTCGAGCAGGCGGCGGCCACGCGCCGGGCGATCATCGACGCCGCCGGTCGGCTGTTCGCCGACCGCGGCTACGCCGGGACGACCATGGCGGCGATCGCCGCCGAGGCCCGGGTGGCGCCGAAGTCTGTCTACGCCCTGGCCGACAAGCCGCGGCTCCTCTTGCTGGCCCTGGACCAGGCGATCGTCGGCAACGACGAACCCGTCGGGCTCATCGACCAGCCCGACCTCCAGTCGGCGCTCACCGCCGACCCCGCCGTGCGCGTCCAGCGCCTCGCCGCGTTCGGCGCCTCGGCGCTCCTGCGCCTCTATCCGCTCTACCGCGCCTTCGAGCAGGCCGCCGCCGCCGAGGAGGTCCTGGCCGAGGCGTGGCACGACTACCAAGGCCGACGCCGATCCGACGTCACCGCCATCGTCCAGGCGGTGGCGGCCGCCGCCCCGCTCCGTCCCGGCCTGACCGAGGAGCGTGCCGTCGACACCCTGTGGGCGCTGCTCACGTGGCACCCCGTCTCGCTGCTGGTGGAGGAGCGGCGTTGGACGCCGGACGACGTCGAGGCGTGGCTCGCCGATCTGTTGACGACGTTGCTGCTGCCGCCGTCGGGCGCCTAGCACCCGCCGCCCGTCCTGCGTCGCCGGTCAGGTGCCGGCGGTGACGGGCCTCGGCTCGTGGATGCCGCGCAGCTCCGCGTCGACGATCAGGACGAGCTCCACGCGCATGCCGTCGGGGTCCTCGAACCAGAGGCTGCGGAACGGGCCCAGGTCGTCGATGCCGCCGACGTCGACGCCACGACGGCCCAGCCGCTGCTGCACCAGCTCGAACGCCTCGGGCGTCGAGGCGGTGAGGGCGAGGTGGTCGAGGTGGCCGCGATCGAACATCTTTCCGACGGCGGTGCCGTGCGAGTTGCCGTCGACCTGGACCGGGTGCAGCCACGAGGTCGGGCCGGTGCGGACGATGGCGTGGCGGAACGCCGGCGTGTCCTCCCGGAAGACGACGTCGAGGGAGAACACCTCGGTGTAGAAGGCGACGAAGCGGTCGAGGTCCTCGGTCAGGACGGCGACGTGGTTGAGGCCGGCGAGCAGCTGCGGGCGCTCGTCGAGGTGGTCGAAGCCGCCCAGGGCGGCTGGGGTGGTGGTGATGCTCATGGCCGCCACCCTCCGGGCCGCCGCTTGCCGGCTGGCTGCGGTCCGCTTGCGGCGCTCGTACGCTCCGTCCGTGCGGCTCCGAGTGCTCGGCCCCATCGAGGTGGTGGCCGACGACGGGCACGTCGCGCCGTTGGCCCCGAAGGCCCGCCAGCTCCTCGCCGTGCTGGCCCTCCACGCCCCGAGCGCCGTTCCGGTCGACGAGCTGACGTCGCTGCTGTGGGACGACCCGCCGCCGGCGGCGACCAAGTCGATCCAGGCCCACGTCTCGCGCCTCCGGTCGGCGCTGGGCGCGGCGGGCTCGATCGAGCTGACCGGCGTGGGCTACGTCCTCCGGGCCGCACCCGGCGCCACGGACCTCGAGGCCCTCGCCGCCCACCGGGCCACCGCCCGGCGGTGGCTCGACGACAGCCGATACGACGAGGCGGCAGCGGCGCTGGCCGCAGCCCGGGCGCTGTGGCGGGGGGCTGTCGAGATGCCCGACACCGTCGCCGCCCACGGCCTCGCCTCCCGCTGGCGCCGGGAGCACCAGGCGCTGCTCGCCGACCACCTCGCCGCCGCGGTGGAGGGCTCGCATCCCAGCGACGTCGTCTCCGAGCTCCAGGAGGCGACGGCCGCCGAGCCGCTCGACGAGCGTCGATGGTCGCTGCTCGTGCGCGCGCTGCACCGCGCCGGTGACGTGCCGGGCGCCCTGCGGGCCTTCCAGTCGGCCCGGGCCGCGCTGGCCGAGATCGGGCTCGAGCCCGGCGAGGACCTGCGCCGCGCCGAGGCGGCAGCGCTCGCCGGCTCCGCCGAGGCCGCCCCTGCGCCCCGCCCGCCGTCGACCGTCCGCTACGCCGACACCGGCGCCGGGCGCGTCGCCTACACGGTCATCGGCGACGGCCCCGTCGCCACGATCGTGCTGAACCCCGGCCTCGTCTCGATCGACGGCATCGCCGACCAGCCCCGCCTCGTGCGGGCGATCGACCGCCTGGCCCAGCACGGCGCCGTCGCCTGCCTCGACCGGCGCGGCATGGGGCTCTCGGACCCCGTGCCCGGCGCCGACCCGACCCGGCCGCCGCCGATCGAGCAGTGGGCAGCCGACGTCCTCGCCGTGTCCGACACCGTGGGCACCACGACCGTGCTCCTCGCCTCCTCCGACACGTGTCTGGCGGCGCTGGCCGTCGCCGCCTCTCGCCCGGACCGCGTGCGAGGCCTGGTGCTGGTCCACGGGTACGCCCGGTACACCCGCGGCGAGGGCTACCCCTACGGGGTCGACGTCGAGACGGCGCAGGCCGCGAGCGACGAGACCCTCGACGTCGACGACCCCGGTGCCGGGTTCGATCCGCTCTCGCACATCGCCCCATCGGTTGCGTCCGACCTTCGGTTCCGGCGCTGGTTCGACGAGGTCGGGCGCCGGGCGGCAGGCCCGAGCGTCGCCGCCGCGCTGCACGGCGCCATCTTCACCGCCGACGTGCGCGACCTGCTGCCCGACGTGGCCCCGCCGGTGCTGCTGCTGCATCGCCGCAGCTGCTCCAGCGTCGACATCGGCCACGCGCGCCACCTGCGCGACCACCTGCCGGACGCCGAGCTCGTGCTCCTCCCCGGCGCCGACGAGCTCTGGTTCGTGGGCGACACCGACGGCCTGCTCACCGAGGTGGAGCACTGGCTCGAGCGCCGAGAGCTGACCGGCTGACCGAGGGCGACCAGCAGCGCGACCGACTGGCCCGTCTGGGAAACTGCCCCACGTGGACTCGACGTGGGCGCTGACGGCTCGGGCGTCGGACCTGGAGCGGGTGGGGGCGTGGTTCGCCGGAGGCGACGTCGGTGGGGTGCTGCTGACCGGGCCGGCCGGCGTGGGCAAGACGCGCCTGGGCGAGGAGGCGCTGCGGGCGGCGGGGGAGCGGCCGACGGCGCGGGCGGTGGGCCACGCGGCCACCCGGCTCATCCCGCTCGGCGCGCTGGCGCACCTGCTGCCGCCCGAGCTGCTCCGTGAGGTCGGCGTCGGCGAGGGCGGCCGCGCCGCGCTGTTCCACGGTGCCCGGCTCGCCATCGCCGAGCGGGCGGGCGGCGACCGGCTGATCCTGCTCGTGGACGACGTGGACGAGCTCGACGACACGTCGCTCGCCGTGCTCCTGCCGCTCACGCTCGACCGCACGATCTTCCTCGTCGCCACGCTGCGCGCTGGGCGCACGGTGCCGGCCGTGGTGGCGTCGCTGCTGAAGGACGGCCACGTCGTCGAGCACGAACTGCGGCCGCTGTCTGCGGACGAGGTCGCCACGCTGCTGCATCGGGTGCTCGACGGTCCGGTCGACCGTGCTGCCGCCGACCGCCTGGCCGACGTCTCCGAGGGCAACCTGCAGGTCCTGCACGAGGTGGTCCGCAGCGCCTTGGGGCGGGGCGAGCTGCGCCAGGAGCGCGGCGTCTGGCGGCTCGGCGACCTCCCGATCCCCGGCACGCTCGAGCAGCTGGTCGCCGACCGCCTCGGTGAGCTCGACCGCGACGACCGGCGCGCCCTCGACCTCGTCGCTGTCGCCGGCACCGTCGGCGTCGCCGACCTCGAGGCCAGCACCACGCCCGGCCTGGCCGCGTCGCTCGAGGCCCGGGGCTTCGTCCGCATCTCGGTCGACGGGCGGCGGACGACGGCCGTCCTCGCCCACCCGCTCTACGGCGAGGTCATCCGCCAGCGGATGGACGTGCTGCGCCGCCGCCAGGTGCAGCGGGAGCTCGCCGACCTCCTCGAGGCCCACGGCTACCGGCGGCGCGAGGACCTGCTCCAGCTGGCCCGCTGGCGGCTGGAGGGCGGGGGCGAGCTCGACGCCGATGTGTTCCTCGGGGCGGGGCACCTGGCGCTGGCCGGGCGCGACGCCGCCTCCGCCCGCCGCTTCGCCCGCGCCGCCGCCGACCGTGGCCGGGCCCACGACGCAGCTCGCATCGACGTGGAAGCCGCGGTGCTCGACGCCGACCTCGACCGCCTGGAGCAGGTGGTGGCCGCCGCGTGGGCCGACGACGCCCTGCCCGACCTCCACCGGGCGCACCTCTGCCGCCGGCTGGCCGGCGCCCGGTTCGCGGCGGGCGACCTCGCCGGTGCCCTCGATGCGGTCGACGCCGCCGCCGCGAAGCTCACCGACCCGGCGGCGATCACGTCGGTGCAGGCCCAGCGGGCGCTGCTGCTCGCCAACAACGGCCGGTCGGTCGAGGCGCTGGCGGTGCTCGACGGGCTCGACGACGCCGGCGACGCCGGCCTCCGCATCGAGCTGGCCACCGCCCGCAGCATCGCCTGCACGAGCGTGGGCCGCTTCGCCGAGGGCCTGGAGGCGGCACGCGTCGGCGCCCGAGCCCAGGCCGAGCTGCCCGCCTGGCAGGCCCGTCGCGGTGCCGCCTCGCACGTCGTCAACGAGGCCCACGCCCTCGCCTACGGCGGCTGGTTCCCCGAGGCGCGCGACCTGGCCGAGGCCGCGCTGGCGCGCGCCGAGGCGGCCGGTGCGCTGCCCGCCCAGGTCTGGTTCCGCATCGTGCTCGGCGAGGTCGAGCGGGACTGCGGGATCGGTGCCGCTGCGCTCGGCCACTTCACCGAGGCGGTGGCGCTCGCCGGCCGGGCCGGGCAGCGCTCGGCGCTGGTGTGGGCCCACGTCGGCGTGGCCCAGGCCCACCTGCTCCTCGGCGACACGGTGGCGGCGGCCGTGGCGCTCGAGGAGGCCGATGCGGCCGGCGACAGCCCGGTGGCGACGTCGTGGGCGACGCGGGAGCGCACCCGGGCGTGGCTCCTTGCCGGGCAGGGCGACCTGGCTGCGGCGTGCCGCCTCGTGAACGAGGTCGCCGACGTGGTGCGAGCCGACGGCGTGTCGATCTTCGAGGTCGCCCTTCGCCACGACCTCGTCCGCTTCGGCCGTCCGGCGGAGGCGGTCGAGCGCCTCGACGAGCTGGCCGCCACCATCGAGGGTCCGCTGGTGGCCGCGGCCGCCGCCCACGCCCGGGCCGCGGCGGCGGCCCACGTCGCCGCCACCGAGGCGCTGGTCGACGACTACGAGGCCATGGGCGTGCTGGCCGGCGCCGCGGAGGTCGCCGCCGAGGCCGCCGAGCTCTACCGGCGCGGCGGCGACGAGCGGGCCGCCGCCGCGCTCGACCGGCGGGTGGCCGACCTCGTCGCCCGCTCCGGCGCCCGGACCCCCGGCCTCCTGCGGGGCACCGGCGTCGAGCCGCTCACCGCCCGGGAGCGGGAGGTGGCGATGCTGGCCGCCGGCGGTGCCAGCAGCAAGGAGATCGCCGGGCGGCTCCACCTCTCGACGCGCACCGTCGACACCCACCTCGGCCGGGCCTACGTGAAGCTCGGCATCGCCGGCCGGGCCGAGCTGCGTAGCGCGCTGGGCGAGTCCGCCGCACCTGCGTAGTCACCGGTCGGAAGATACGTAGGGGCTGCGGACGACCGCGGGGGCGGGTGGGCGCACGATCGTCCCGTGAGCCCCGAACAGGTCGACATCGTGAAGCGGACGTGGCAGCTCGCCAACCAGGAGCCGGATCGGCTCCGGGCGGCGATCGCCACCCGCCTGCCCCAGCACCCGGAGGCCGGCCGCCAGCCGGACCCCCGGGCCCGCTGGATCGCGGACGCGGTGTCACGCCTCTCGCAGGTGCTGGACCGGCCGACGACGTTCGGACCGGCCGCCACCGCGGTCATCGAAGCTCGTTCGCCCGTCACCATGGCCGACCTCGCCGTCGACCGGGATGCGCTGGTGGAGGCCCTGCGGGGCGTCCTCGGCGGCCTGGCCGACACCGAGGAGCAGGCGTGGAGCGCGGCGTTCGGGATCTTCTCGGAGATCGTGGCCGAGCGGTGCCTCGACCCCTTCGGTGCTCACGACCACACCCCCGCCGGCACCCCGCTGGCCATCGCAGCAGAAGGAACCACCTCAGTGACCACCACCACCACCCCGACCCCTGATCTGCAGGCCGTCAAGCAGGCCCAGCAGCAGACCTGGTCGAGCGGGAACTACGCCGCCGTCGGCGCCCGCATCCACTACGTCGCGGAGCACCTGGCCGAGTCGGCCGAGCTCCGCGCCGGCTGGCGCGTGCTCGACGTCGCCACCGGCAGCGGCAACGCGGCGCTCGCCGCCGCCCGCTCCGGTGCCTCCGTCGTCGGCGTCGACTACGTGCCGGAGCTCATCGCCATCGGCCGCCGGCGTGCCGAGGCCGAGGACTTCGACATCGACTTCCGCGAGGGCGACGCCGAGGACCTGCCGGTGCAGACCGGCGAGTTCGACGCCGTCCTCTCGGTGTTCGGCTCGATGTTCGCCCCGAACCACGAGCGCACCGCCGAGGAGATCGTCCGTGCCTGCCGGCCGGGCGGCACCATCGGGCTCGCCAGCTGGACGCCGAGCAGCTTCGTCGGCGACATGTTCCGCACCATGAGCCGCTACGCACCGCCGCCCGCCGGCGTGGCGTCGCCGCTCCTCTGGGGCGACGAGGAGCACCTCCGGGAGATCTTCGGCACGGAGGTCACCGACGTGCGCTCGACCGAGCTCGTCTGCACGTTCCGCTTCCCGTCCGCCGAGGACATGGTGACGTTCTTCGAGCGCTACTACGGGCCGACCCTCAAGGCCTTCGGCCGGGTCGAGGGCGAGGACCGGGCGAAGCTGTCCGCCGACCTCGTCGAGCTCGTCCGCACGTCGGACACCCACCAGGACGGCGGCTCCGTCGCCGTCCGCTCGACCTACCTGCAGACCCTGGCGCGCCGGGCCTGACCGCCCGGCCCGTCGACCCAGATCCCGCCGCCGGCCCTGCCCATGGGGCCGGCGGCGGCGCGCCCGGCGTCAGCACAGCCGTGTCAGCGCAGGGCCGTGTCAGCGCAGTGCCGTGTCAGCGCAGGGCCGTGTCAGCGCAGGACGGTGTCAGCGCAGGACGGTGAGGGTGCCCTCGTCGTCCACGTCGGACTCGCAGTCCTCGTCGATCGGCTCGCCCGGGTTGGTGCAGGCGTCGACGCGCACCGTGGCCGGGCCGTCGGTGAAGCCCTCGTACCCGGTGCCGGAGAGCTCCCAGGTCAACGTCCGGACCCGCGGCTCACCGGAGCAGCTCTGGTACTCGACCATGCCGCCCTCGCCGGCCCTGATGGTGGCGTTGCCCGACTCGACGGAGCCCCAGGTGTCGAGCGGTTCGCCGTCGTTGGCCGGCTTCCCGTTCGAGTAGACGCCGCCTCCGGAGCACCCAATCACCGCGGTGAGCGTGAGCGTGGGCTGGGCGCCCCTGAGGTCCAGCACGGCGTGGCGTCGGACGCTGATGTCGATCTCCAGCTGGACGGGCGTGCAGGCGGTGGCGGCGAGGCCAGCGGCCACGGCGACGAGGGCGACGAGCTTGCGGATGACGAAGGACCTCCTACGGCCCCCGCCGGCTCGCGGGGGGACCGAATCCGATCGGCTCCGACGCCGCCGCGCATCCCCCAGGTGGGGTAGCCGAGGCGTAGTGGCGGCGTCGCGGGCTACGGGCCCGGTGCGGGGCGGGGGAGCAGCTGGTCGGCCAGCGTGGCCGTGAGCCACCGCTGGTAGCGCTCGGGCTTCCACCGCCGATCGAGCACCAGCAGCTGGTACACCTCGGGCGATACGAGGGCGTGGACGAGGTCGGCGGCGTCTCGCTCGCCGAGCTCGGGGCGCAGGGCCCCGGAGCGGGCCAGGGCCCGGGCCACCGATCGCTGGCCCTGCTGGCGCTGGCCGGTGAGCTCGTCGAGCAGCGCGGCGGCGTCCGGGTCGGAGCCGGCGGCGCTGACCAGGACCCGGTAGATCGGCGCCACGCGAGAGTTCACGTCGGTGGCGATGGCGACGAGCCCCTCGAGCTTGGCCCGGGGGTCGTCGTCGGCCAGGAGCGCCTGCACGGCGGGGCGGGCCGCGAGCGGGACGGCGTCCTGGTCGCCCACGATCGAGGTGTCGAGCAGCGCCTTGAGGATGCCGCGCTTCGACGAGAACAGCCGGTACACGGTGGCGGCGGGGACGTCGGCGCGGTCGCTGATGGCCTCGATCGTGGTGGCGCCGTAGCCCCGTTCGACGAACAGCGTGCGGGCGGCGTCGACCACCGCGGCGCGCGCCAGGCGGGTGCGGGCCTGGCTTCGCCTGGGCGTGGTCCCGGGCGCCCCGTCGGAAATCATGTCTTGACAGTACCACTCTCGAAATGAGAGTACTACTACCAATACCAACAACCCCGGGGCGCACCGCCCCACCGACCAGGAGAGCGACATGAGCACCACCACCACCCGAGGCATCACCACCGTCCTGCACCCCGTGACCGACCTGGCGAAGGCCAAGGCCACCTACACGGCGCTGCTGGGCTTCGAGCCGCAGACCGACGGCGAGTACTACGTCGGCTACGACGCCGACGGGCAGCACATCGGGCTCCTCCCGGGCGGCGGCCCGCAGGGCCTCACCTCGCCGGTGGCCTACTGGCAGGTCACCGACATCGAGGCGAAGCTCGCCGAGCTGACCGCCGCGGGCGCGACGGTCACCGAGCCGGCCCACGAGGTCGGCGGCGGCCGCGTCGTCGCCTCGGTGACCGACCCCGACGGCAACGTCCTCGGGATCCTCGAG
>DATAGR010000572.1:0-1547 GCA_036263575.1 Aquihabitans sp.
GTGCAGGTCACCTTCGCCCTGGCCGAAGATCCCGGCACGGCCATCGATCGATCACCGGTGACGGTCCGGGTGACGGGGGAGGAGCGCCGCGGGGCGCTCACGGTGCCCGTCACCGCGCTCCTCGCCCTGGCGGAGGGCGGCTACGCCGTCGAGGCCCCCGGTGCCGGCGGCCCTCGCCTGGTGCCGGTCGAGACCGGCATGTTCGCCGGCCCCTTCGTCGAGGTGACCGGCGCCGACGTGGCCGAGGGGATGCGGGTGGTGGTGCCGACGTGAGCGCGCGCACGATGCGACGCCGCCCCACGACACCGCCTGCACCGTCAGCGGCCGGTGCGGTGCTGGAGCTCGAAGGCGTCGGCAAGGCGTTCCCGGGGACGACCGTGCTGCACGGGATCGACCTCCGCATCGACGAGGGCGAGCTGGTGGCGATCGTCGGCCCGTCGGGGTCGGGGAAGACCACGCTGCTGTCGATCCTCGGCACGCTCGAACCGCCGAGCGCCGGGACCGTGCGCGTGCGCGGCGTGGCGGTCGACGGCCTGCCCGACCGTCGCCTCGCCGCCCTGCGCGCTCGGACGATCGGCTTCGTGTTCCAGCACTTCTTCCTGCTGCCCGGCCGCTCGGCCCGCGACAACGTCGCCGACGGGCTCCTCTACGCCGGCCACCCCGAGCGCGAGCGGCGCCGACGAGCCGAACACGCCCTCGAGCGGGTGGGCCTCGCCCACCGGATGGACCACCGGCCGTCGCAGCTGTCAGGTGGCGAGCGGCAGCGGGTCGCGGTGGCACGCGCCGTGGTCGGGGAGCCCGCCGTGGTGCTGGCCGACGAGCCGACCGGCAACCTCGACACCGCCACCGGCGCATCGCTCCTGGACCTCCTGGGCGAGCTCCACGCCGGTGGCACGACCATCGCCATCGTGACCCACGACCTCGACGTGGCCGCCGCCGCGCCGCGCCGCGTCGAGGTCCGCGACGGTCGGGTCGTCGCCGACGATCGGCGGACCTCGTGAGCGGCTTGCGCCCCCTCGACATCGTCCGGGTCGGCTCGGTCGGTGTCCGGGCCCGGCCGTTGCGCTCGGCGCTCTCGGCCCTCGGCATCGCCATCGGCATCGCCGCCATGGTCGCCGTCGTCGGCATCGGCGAGTCGAGCCGGGCCGACCTGCTCCGCCAGCTCGACCGCCTGGGCACCGACCTGCTGATCGTGTCGGCGGGGGAGGACGTGCGCGGCGAGGACGCCGCGCTGCGCCCGGAGGCGCGGGTGCTGGCCGGGCGGATCGGTCCGGTGCGGTCGGTTGCGTCGACGGCCCGCCTGCCCGTCAACGTCCGGCGCAGCGACCGGATCCCGGCGACCGAGACCGGCGGGATCGCCGTCCGTGCCGCCGACACCGGGCTGCTGTCGGCCCTCGGCGGCACCGCCCGCAGCGGCCGCTTCCTCGACGAGGGAAGCGCCCGCCTCCCCGTCGTCGTCCTCGGTTCGGTGGCCGCACAGCGCCTCGGCATCGCTCGTGTGACCGTCGACGGCTCTCCCACGCAGGTGTGGCTCGGGGATCGGTGGT
>DATAGR010000573.1:0-1592 GCA_036263575.1 Aquihabitans sp.
TCATCGAGCGACGGCGACCAGCCCAGGGACGGCCGCCAGGTCGGGACCGAGACCCGCCAGCGCGGCCCGGTACTCCGGGGGCAACCCGTCGAGCGAGCCCAGCTCGAGGAACGACCCCGGCTCCACCCCGGCGGCGTCGAGCATGGCCCGCGCCTCGGTCGCCAGCGCCCGGACCACGGCCTGGTCACGCCACCCGTCGGTCCGGTCGAGCAGCACGAGGGCCGCCGCCGTCTCCAGCCGCTCGCCGACGCAGTCGAACGGCTTCTCCGACGACCAGAGCTCGCGCACCGGCTCGACGTGGTCCTCCTCGTCGAGCAGGGGTCGGCCGTACTGGGCCTCGATGGCGGCGGGCGTGGACGACGGCGCCACCATCAGCGCGGTGAAGAGGCACTTGGCGCAGGTCCCGCACGGCCGCTGCTCCCGGCTCGACGTGTTCTCGTTCCACACCGTGAACACCCGGTTGCACGACACGATGTCGGCGGCGAGGCCCCGGCGGGCGACGCCGGCGCCGATGGCCAGCTCCGTCAGCGGGCGCAGGAGCGAGAGGTAGCGCACGCCGGTCGGGGCGAAGACCGCCGCCAGGAGGCGCTCGGCCTCGGCGGACTTGGAGAACTGGTGGTTGACCGGCGTGCCGTCCGGCGTCACGAGGCTCGGCTCGTCGGCCGAGCGCTCGATCCCCATCAGGACGTCCCGGCGGCCGAGGGCCAGCGCAGCGAGCACCGAGATGGCCGACGTGATGGCCGTGACCGGCACGTGCCCGTTCGGCACGCCCGCGGCCACGTGGTCCCGCAGCAGCGGGTCGAGCGTGCGACGGGCTCCCACGAGCTCCCGGCCCAGCGCCTCGGCCAGGTGCCGGTGGGCGCCGACCGGGTTGACCGCGAAGAGCTCCCCGTCGGGGACGAGCGCAGCCACCAGCGCCGAGTCCTTGCCGCCGCCGATCGGCACCAGCGCACCCGACAGCGACCCGTCGTCCGCCGCCGCGCGCTCGCCGCCGAGCCGCCCACTACCGACGACCGCCGCGCCGTCGTCGACCACCAGGTCGACCGGCAAGGGCACGGCGAAGCCGTTGCGGTAGGCGAACTCGCGCAGCCCCTGGTCGTACAGGGCCTCCACCAGCGCGCGCTCGTCGTCGCCGATCGCCCCGACCACGAGCTGCGTCGGCGCCACGCTCTTGTAGTACGAGACGCCGGCCACGAGGTGCAGCACCCGGACGGCACGGGCGACCGCCGGCGTGTCGGGCAGCGCGACGCCGAGGTCGATGACCTCGGTGAAGGCGACGTCGGCACCGATCCGAAACCGGAGGCGGATGGTGGCGCCCTCGACCTCGGCCCCGTCGAACGTGAACGGCCCCTCGAGCGCCGGCAGGACCGCCTCGGACGGCTCGTCAGCGGGCACGGACGACACCGGGGGCGTGGGAGGTCACGGGCCGGATCACCCCGCCACCCTACCGGCGGCCCCACGGCCGCCAGCCGCCCCGACCGACCCCGACCGGCCCCGAGGGCCGCGAACGGGCGGTCGTCGGGCACCATGGCCCAGATGTCCCGCCCGCGCCCCCCCCCCGGCCGCCCCCACCCCCCCCGCCGCCCCGGGCC
>DATAGR010000574.1:0-4361 GCA_036263575.1 Aquihabitans sp.
CTCAACGTCAACGGCGGCGCCATCGCCGTCGGCCACCCGTTCGGCATGACCGGCGCCCGCATCATGAACACGCTGATCAACGGGCTCAAGAAGGACGACAAGACGTTCGGCCTGGAGACCATGTGCGTCGGCGGCGGCCAGGGCATGGCCATGGTCATCGAGCGCCTCTCCTAGGCGCGACGCACCCCGCCCCCGAGGCGGACCGGCACTGGTGGCGGAGGGGCCCTGCGGGGCCCCTCCGCCGCGTCCGGGCTCAGGCGGGCGGCGGGTCGAGGTCGAGCTGGAGCAGGACGAGGTCGAGCACCTCGCCGTGCTTGCGGCCGATGCCGGGCATGCGGGCGACCTCTCGGAAGCCGGCCCGCTCGTGGAGGCGGATCGACGCCTCGTTGGCGCCGTCGATCCCGCCGACGACGACCGACCGGCCCAGGGCGCGAGCCCGGGCGACGATCGCGTCGAGGAGGGCGGTGCCCACCCCCCGACCGCGGTGGCCGGCCGCCACGTGGATGCTGTGCTCGACGGTCGGGTGGTAGCCGGGGTGGTGGCGGAAGTGGCCGAACGAGGCGAAGCCGGCCACGTCGTCGCCGACGGTGGCGACCAGCACCGGGAAGCCCTCGGCGTGCTGGGCGGCGAACCAGGCGGTGCGGTCCTCGAGCGTGACCGGCTCCTCCCGCCAGATGGCGGTCGAGGTGGCGATCACGTCGTTGTAGACGGCGAGGATCGCAGGGAGGTCCGCCTCGGTCGCATCGCGGACGACCACGCCGGGACCGTCAGCCACCGGCTCGGACCTCGGTGGCCAGGGCGGCGAGGTCGGCGTCGGCGATGCCGCCGGGCGTGCTGAGCGCCACCCGGTCGGCGAAGCCGCCGAAGCGCGCCCGCAGGCGCGACGCCACCTCGGCCGGATCGCCGCGCAGCACCACCGCGTCGAGCAGGTCGTCGTCGACGAGGGCGGCCATCTCGTCCCACCGGCCCTCCCGTGAGAGGCGGCGGAGCTCGGGGCGGAGGTGGCCGCGGCCCTCGGTCTCGAGCACGGGCGCGTAGGCGGGGGTCGAGCCGTAGAAGCCGACGAGCCAGCGGGCGGCGGCGTCGAGGTCGGCGCGAGCCGCAGGGTCGGAGGTGCAGGCGACCACCGCCTGGCCGACCACGGTGAGGTCATCCGGCACCCGGCCGGCATCGGCGAGGCCGGCCTCGATGCGGGGCCGGGTCACCTCGGCGAGGTGGCGGTCCGAGGTGAACGGGTGCACGAGGAGGCCGTCCGCCTCGGCCGTGGCCAGGGCCACCATCCTCGGCCCCAGCGCGCCGAGCCAGATCGGCGGCGGGCCGCCGGGGAGCGGGCCGGGGTCGAACGCCGGCGTCATCAGGGTGTGGCGGGTGTGGTCGCCCTCGAAGCGCAGCGGCGTGCCGTCCTGCCAGCGGGCGCCGATGGCCCGGATGGCAGCGACCCACTCGGCCATGCGGGCGACCGGGCTCGACCACGTGGCGCCGTAGCGGCGCTCGACGTGGGCTCGCACCTGCGTGCCGAGACCGAGGGCGAAGCGCCCCGAGCTCAGCGCGGCCAGGTCCCACGCCTGGTGGGCCAGGTGCATCGGTGAGCGGGGGAACGCGATGGCGACGTTCGAGTAGAGGTCGCACCCGGTGGAGGCGGCGAGCACCAGCGGGAGGAAGACGTCGTTGGGCCCCTCGAAGGTGAAGAGGCCGTCGACCCCCGTGGCCGCCAGGGCCTCGGCCCGGGCCGCCACGTCGGTGGGCGGGGCCAGGAGGAGGGCGTCGACCTTCACCGCCGGGAGTGTACGGACCGCCGACCGGGGGTCAGGGCTCGTGCCCGAGCCAGTCGAGCGCCACCGCTGCGGTCCACGACTGGGCGTCGGAGCCGAGCGGCTCGCCGGTGCGGGGCTCGACGTACTCGGTGCAGCCGGTGGAGCGGAGCTGGTCGAGCGCGGTGGTCCGGAGCCGCTCGGAGCTGCGGCGGTGGCCGGCCCGGCCGAGCGACCACCACAGCAGCCAGGTCATCGGTGGCCACTGCGGGCCGCGCCAGTAGGCGCGCAGGTCGAAGGCGTCGCTGTCCACGGCGGTGCTGGGTGGGAGCGCCCATCGGAGGCTGGGGCTGCCGGCGAACGACGGGGACCACAGCCGCTCGACCAGGATCGCCGTCCGGTCCACCGAGGTGCCGGCCACGAGGGGGGCGAAGCCGGCGATGGTGTCGGCTTCGATCGACTCGCCCGTGCGGCGGTCGACATCGAGGCAGCGGGCGTGTTCGGCGTCCCAGCAGCCGTCGAGCGCGTCGCGGGTCCGGGCTGCGGCGGCGTGGTGCTCGTCGGCGTCCTCCGGCCGGCCGGCGACGACCGCGAGGTCGGCCAGGGCGTCGTCGGCGGCGGCGAGGATGGCGCTCGACCACACGTCGGCCACCCGGAAGGGGTGGTCGACCATGGCCTTCGCCTGGTCGTGGTCGACGGCGACGAGGCGGTCGACGAGGTGGCGGTACCGGCGGTACTCGGCGTCGGTGGGGCGCTCGTCCGGGTCGGCCACGTAGGTGAGATCGGGCCGGGGCAGGTCCTCGGCCTCGTCGCCTGGGTCGACGGCGGCGAGCGGCGCGTCCCACCGCGGGCTGTTGTCGAGCCCGCTCTCCCACGGGTGCAGGATCGTCACGAGCCCGCTGCCCTCGGGGTCCCGCGCCGTGTGCAGCCACCGGTGCCACGCCGCCAGCGCCGGGTACAGCTCGACCACGCCGGCGTCGACGGCGTCGAGGCTGTCGAGGTCGTGGCCGTCGTCGTCGTGGCCGTCGTGGGCGCGCCCGGCCGCCACCTCCCGGATGCGGGCCAGGGCGATGGCGTGGATCGCCGGCTGGCAGATGCCGCTGGTGGCGGCGCCGGCCGGCGCGTGCCGCGCCGTGCCCCACGCGTTGGGCCCCGGCTCGTAGGCGCCGCGGGCGACGGTCAGGTCGAAGACGATCTGGGGCACCATCCCGGTGGCCCACTGGCCACGGAGCAGGGACCGGAGCTCGGCGACGCCCCGGACCGGGTCGAGCTGGGCCCACCCCATGGCCACGAACCCCGCGTCCCAGCTCCACTGGTGCGGGTACAGGCGGGGCGACGGGCGCGTCCAGGAGCCGCGCGCGTTGCGCCACAGCACCTCGATCGCCTGCCGGGCCAGGTCGTCCACGCCCGGAGGGTACCGGCGGCCCCACCGGAGGACGGGTGGCCGGGCGCCGGTTCACGGACCCTTCACACGCCCGCCGGGCGCCTCGGCCTAGCGGTTGCGGGGGAGGTGCAGGCCTCGCTCGGCGATGACGCCCCGGCACACCTCGCTGGTGCCGCCGTAGATCGTGGTGACCTGGCAGTGGCGGTAGATCGCCTCGATCCACCCGTCGGCGGCCGTGGCGCTGGGGTCGCCGTGGCGCTGGAGGCCCTCGGTGCCGAGGGCGTCGATGAGCTCGTTGCCGGCGAACTGGTAGTGCTCGGTCGTGAAGAGCTTGGCCATGGTGCCCTCGACGCCGGGCAGCGTGCCCTCCGACGCCATCCACGCCGCCCGCCACCCCAGGAGGTTCGAGACCTCGTTGCCGACGGCGATGCGGGCCAAGCGCTCGCGCACGAGCGGGTCGTCGGCCATGGTGCCGCCGGCGGGCGACGGGGCCGAGCGGGCCCACGCCAGGCCGTGGTCGAGGAGCCGCACCAGCTCGCCGTACCACGCGGAGTTCCGCTCGAACACGAGGGCGGTCATCATGACCTTCCACCCGCCGTCGACCTCGCCGACGCGGTAGCGGTCGTCCACGGTGACGTCGTCGTAGTACGTGATGTTCGTGCGCTCGCCGCCCATGGTGTGCACCGGGGTGATCGAGATGCCCGCCTGGTCCATGGGCACCACGAACATCGTGAGGCCCTTGTGCTTGGGGACCTCGGTGTTGGTGCGGGTGAGGAGGAACACGTAGCGCGCCTCGTGGGCGAGCGTGGTGAACATCTTCTGGCCGTTGATCATCCACTGCTCGCCGTCGCGCACCGCCCTGGTCGCGCAGGCGGCCACGTCGGAGCCGGCATCGGGCTCGCTGTAGCCGAGCGAGCACATGGCCTGCCCCGAGAGGATCTCCGGGATGATCGTGCGCTTCTGCCAGTCGGTCCCGTCGATGAGCAGGGTGTGGGCCACGAGCGAGGCCACGCCGAGGCCGTCGACCGGCGCGCCCGACAGGTACATCTCCTCGGTGAGCGCGTTCATCTCGAGCGGCGAGCGGCCCTGGCCGCCGAACTCGGCCGGCCACCCCGCCGAGATCCACCCGGCCTCGGCCATGGCCCGGTGGAGGCCCCGGTCGTGCATCGTGCCGGTGCGGTGGGCGTCCTCGATGACCTGCTCGGTCACGTGCTCGGCCAGGAAGG
>DATAGR010000575.1:0-4510 GCA_036263575.1 Aquihabitans sp.
CCGGTGCCCCCGCGCAACGGGTACTTGAACGTGTTGTTCGGGCCCCAGCTCTTCTGGGCCTCGCCGAGCAGGACGTTGCGGAGCACGGCCTCGACGTCGACGACCGACACCCGCTCGCCGATCCACACGTGGTTCATCAGCTCGGCGGGGGTGGCCCAGACCTTGAAGTTGTACGGCAGCATGAAGTGCTTGGCGATGCCGTCGCCGAACACCGAGCCGACCCAGTCGGCGAAGTTGCGCACGTCGTGCTGCTCGCGCTGGGCCCGGATCAGGCCGGTCACGCACTCGTAGACCGTCTCGGGATCGAGGCCGCCGATGTTGTTCTGGAAGGGGTACGGGATGTACCGCCCCTCCATCCAGACCCAGGCCTCGCGCTCGAGCTCGGTGTGGTCGCCGCCCATGAGCTTCTCGACCATGCGGTCGTAGTACTCGTAGTGGCTGAACATGACGTGGCCGCCGATGTCGTAGGTGAAGCCGGCGTCGTCGGTGAACGACGTCGCCAGGCCCCCGACGTGGTCGGAGGCCTCGAGGATCGTCCAGTCCTCGTAGCCCAGCTCCTCGAGGCGCCAGCCGGCGCCGAGGCCGGTCGGACCGGCCCCGATGATCACGATGCGCGGATCGGTCGTCATGCGCTCACCTCCCCTTCCTCGAGCTCGGCCCGGCGGGCCCGCGCCACCTCGCCGATGTGGTCGAGCATGGCGACGGCGATGCGGTCCCAGCTGCGGGCCGACAGGAGCGGCTGGAGCTTCCGGTCGCGAGCGCTGAGGTCGTGGTCGAGGACCTCGCGGCAGGCGGCAGCGAACCCGGCGGCGTCGTCGCGCAGGTCGACCACCGTGTCGTGCTCGGCCACGACGTCGGGCACCCGAGTCGACACGACCGGGAGGCCGGCCGCGAGGTACTCGAGCGTCTTGGTCGGGCTGATCGAGCGCGTCGCCTCGTTGAGGGCGAACGGCATGAGGGCGACGTCGAAGCCGGCCAGCTCGCCGGGCAGCTCGTCGTAGGTCCGGGGTCCGGCCCACGTCAGGTTGGGTGCCTGGGGCAGGGAGGCGGCGTCGATCTTGGCGACCGGGCCGACGATGCGGACGTCCCAGTCGGTGAGCTCGGCGGCGAGCCCGGCGATCAGGTCGACGTCCAGGCGCTCGTCGACGACGCCGACGTAGCCGGCGACGGGGCGCTCGCGCTCCCCCCGCCTCCCACGTGCGCCCTCGAAGTGCCGGGCGTCGACGCCGCTCGGGAAGCAGTGCGTGCCCTCCGGTCGGCGGGCGGCGACGCCGCGCTGCAGCGAGCGCCCGCCCGTGAACACGACGTCGGCCCGCCGCAGGAGCTGGCCCTGCCGCAGGACCAGCTCGTGGGCCGCCAGGTCGAACGAGGCCAGGTCGTCCATCACGTCGTACACGAGCGCGGTGTGGTCCACCTCCTCGACCAGCGGGAGGGCGAGCGGCGTGTACATCCACACCAGGCGGTCGGACCGCTCGCCGAGGATCGCCGGCAGCTCACGTCGGTAGATCTCCTGGCACCACGGCTCGAAGCCGCTGGGGTGCTCCGAGCCCGGCACCTCGAGCCACACCCTCGTCAGGTTCCCGTCCCGGGCGGTCACGAGGTGGGGTTCCTCCGCCCCGGTGGCCAGGGGCTCCTCCACGAACACCACCTCGGTGCTGGCCCCGATGCGGGAGATCAGGTGCTGCGGACGCTGCCACACCCAGTCCCATCGGAGGTGGGAGAACACGACCATCTGGTCCACGTGGCGGGCCTTTCTGAGGAGCGGGCGCTGGCTCGTGGGCCCTCGCCGAGGTCGGGCCACTTCCACCGATGGGGCGACCGAAACGCCGCCGGACCCCGGTCCACCCGAAGGGTCCAACCGGTCAGCCGGGGCGCTCGGGCAGTTCCAGCTCGAGCCGCCCGCCCCGATCGAGGTAGCAGACCTCGGTGCGGAGGCCGCGCGCCGCGACCGCATCGGTGAACTCCGACAGCGGCGAGCGCATGACCGAGTAGTCCTCGAAGTGCACCGGCAGGGCGCGATCGGGGTCGAGCAGCTCGATGGCGGCCGCGCCCTGCTCGCCGTCCATCGACACCTGGATGCCGGCGATGCGGGCGCCGCCCAGGTGGATGAGGACGAGGTCGATGCCGGGGAAGCGCCGAGGGACGTCCTCCATCGCCTCGTGCAGCAACGTGTCGCCGGTGACGTAGGCGCGCAGGCGGCGGTCGCCCACCGCCACGTCGAGCACCGTCCCCATCACCGGGGGGAGCACCTTGGCGATCAGGCCCGGCGCGTGGCGGGCCGGCATGGCCGAGGCCCGGATCCGCACGGGGCCGGCGGTGATGTCCACCGCCTCCCACGTCCGCAGCGGGTGGGTGTCGGTGAAGCCCTGGCGCCGGAGCTTCCGTGCCGCGTGCTCGGTGGTCACGATCGGCGTGTCCTTCGGGAGGCCCTCGGCCGCGATGTCGTCGAAGTGGTCGTCGTGGTGGTGCGACAGCAGCACGACGTCGACCGGCAGCACCTCCTCGACCGTGCACGCCGGTTCCAGCAGTCGCTTCGTCCGCAGGCCGCCGCCCAGCGCGGCGTGGTCGCCCTGGTGCAGGAAGTTCGGGTCGGTCAGCAACCGCAGCCCGCCCACCTCGACGAGGGTCGTGGCGTTGCCGATGTAGGTGACGGCGAAGGTGTCGGTCTCCCGGCCCCTCCCCAGCTCCACCACCGATCGGGGCGCGAGCACGGTCACGGGGTCACGGAGAGGGGACGGGCCACCGGCCGGCGCTACCCGCCGACCGGCGGCCTCACACGGGTCAGCCCTCGGGGGCGAGCTCGTCGACGAGCTCCTCGCGGCTGAGGTCCTCCTCGAGCAGCGCCACCAGCGCGGCCTTCTTCATGGAGCTGGTGTGGCGCACGCCCCGCTCGTCGGCGAACTCCCGGAGCTCGCGCGCCGTCATGGTGTGCAGCCGGTCCTCGGCGGCCTGCTCGACGTCGTCGTCGATCCCGTTGCCGTCCTCGTCGCGGATGTCCGCGCCACGACCGGCGGCGGTGCCGCCCGCCGGCTGGGCGGCGTCCACCTCGTCGACGTCGAGGTCCTCCACCTCGAGCTGCTCGACGACGTCGTCGACCAGGTCCTCGACGTCGTCCTGCACCTCGTCGAGCGCGTCGTCGAGCGCCGCGGCGAGGCCGTCCTCGTCCTCGGCCACCAGCTCGTCGTCCTGCTCACCGTCGTCCTCGTCGTCGTCCGGCTCGACGCTCGGCTCGGTGAGGCCGTCGAGGCGGCCGGCCTCGGCGATGAGGTCCTCGACGTGCTCGCTGCTCGACGGATCCTCGGGCTTGGAGCCGTCGGTGCCCGGCGTCAGGACGTCACCGGAGGAGCCCTCCAGGGCGGCGACCAGGCCCTCCGGGTCGTCGACGGTGACCGTGAGCCCGGGGTGGCGAAGGAGGCCGAGGGGCTCGATGCCGGGCACCGGCTGGCGGAAGGTGATGCAGGCGCCGCGCCGGGCGTTGGTGGCGAAGGTGAGGCCGCGGTCGGCGAAGGACAGGTGGGCGCCGCCGATGGTCTTCGGCACGAGGTACGGGCCGGTGACGCTGGCCCCCACGACGTTCGCCAGCGGCGTCTTCACCTGCCACGGCCCGAAGCGGGCCTCGAACATGCCGTCGCCGACCTTCACGTAGGCCGTGCTGCGGTGGATGCCGAGGGCACGGGCGGGCAGGCGGTAGATGGGCGAGAAGTGGAACGAGAAGCGCCGCGCGGGCATCGAGGGGGAGGTGGAAGCCATGCGTCCGCGGTACCCCCGGCCCCGGAGCGCCAGACCGCCGGTGACGGGTGACCGGTGACCCGCAGCGACCCGATGGGCTAGGGGGCGGCCACCAGGTCGGCCAGCTCGGCGAGGGCCAGGTGCTCGAGCGTCGGCACGGTCAGGTGGGCCGCCGAGAGGTCGGTGTGGCGGGTGATGTCGCTCGGCACCGCCACCACCCGCAGGCCCGCCGCCCGGGCCGCGGCGATGCCCGGCGCCGAGTCCTCCAGCGCGACCGATCGTGCCGGATCGGCACCGAGGTCGGCACAGGCCAGCACGTAGGTGTCGGGCGCGGGCTTGGACCGGCCACCCACGCGGTCCTCGCTGGCGATGCTGGCGAAGCGGTCCCGCAGGCCGAGGCGCACGAGGTGGCCCTCGATCCACGAGGCCGGTGAGCTGGAGGCGATGGTGCACGGCACGCCGGCGCCGTGGAGGGCGTCGAGCAGCACCTCCACGCCGGGGAGGGCGGGCTGGGTGTCGCGCCACGAGCGGTCCTGGGCGGCGTAGGCGGCGTCGTAGGCCTCGCGATCGAGCGCTGCGCCCACCGCCCGCTGCAGGGCGGCCCAGCTGTCGGCGTCTCCGTGGCCCACCACCGTGGCCCACGCCTCGATGGCGAGGTCGTGGCCGAGCGAGGCGAGGGCGGCGGCGCTGGCGCGGAAGATGGGCGTCTCGCTGTCGAAGACCAGGCCGTCGAAGTCGAACACGACGGCATCGGGCAGCGCCTCGGGGTCGAGCGGCGTCC
>DATAGR010000576.1:0-3873 GCA_036263575.1 Aquihabitans sp.
CCGCCACCCACGACCAGGTCGTGGAGGCCTCGAAGCGCGTGCCCGACGAGATCGTCCAGATGATCACCGCCTCGGGCACGCCTGACGAGTGCCGGGCCAAGGTGGCGGAGTACGTCGCCAACGGGTGCACGTGCCCGGTGCTGTACCCCCTGGGCGCCGACGTCGGCGCCATGATCGACGCCTTCTCGGGCTGGGACGCCGACCTCCCGGTGGCGTCGTGACCGGCCTCGCCGAGCTCTTCGAGCTCTTCTGGCACCCGGTGTGCACGCTCGACGAGCTGGAGGCGGCGGCGCCGAGCCCGCTCGCCGTGGAGCTCCTCGGCCGGCGCCTGGCGGTGGCCGACCTCGGCGCCGGTGGCATCGCCGCGGTGGCCGACCGCTGCCTGCACCGCTCGTCCAAGCTCAGCGTCGGCTGGGTCGACGACGGCGCCTTCCGCTGCGGCTACCACGGGTGGCGCTGGGACGCCGGCGGCCGGTGCGTGGAGATCCCGTCCATGCCCGACGGGCCCATCCCCCCGCGCGCCTGCATCCCCGCCCACGACGCCGAGGTGGCCTACGGGCTGGTGTGGGTGCGCCTCGACGGCTCGGCGGGGACCTCGATCCCGGCGTGCCCGGCATGGGACGACGCCACCATGAAGGTGGTCGCCGGCGAGCCCTACACCTGGCCGGTGTCGGCGCCGCGGCGGGTCGAGAACTTCGTCGACCTGGCCCACTTCGCCTGGGTGCACGACGGAAGCCTCGGGCGGCGGGACGTGCCGGTGCCCCCGCTCCCCCGGATCCGGCGCGAGGAGGGCGAGCTGCGGTTCGACTACGACCCGCCCGAGATGGCGGCCGACGACGTCGCCCTGTTCGGCTACTCCCGCTACCGGGTGCCGATGCCGCTCACCGTCAGCATCGACTTCGACCTGGCCGACGGCGCTCACCGCAACCTCTGGATGACGGCGTCGCCGATCGACGACGGCACGTGCCGCACGTTCTGGTTCGTGTCGCGCGACGACCGCGTGGACGAGGATGACGCCCCGCACATGGAGTTCCAGGCCCTGGTGCTGCGCGAGGACGAGCCGCTGGTGACGAACCAGGACCCGCCGGAGCTCTCGCTCGAGCCGGGCGTCGAGCTGTCCGTGCGCACCGACCGGGTCTCGATCGAGTACCGGCGCTGGCTCCGGGAGCTGGTGGCCGGGGCCGCGACCGGCGGCGGGGCGGTGGCGGCGTCGCTCGCCGAGGGCCGGGTGGTCGGCGAGCAGGCGACCGTCGGGGAGCCGTCGTGACGGCCGTCCTCACCAACGTCGACCCCGCCCTCCGGGCCGCGTGGCACCCGGTGCTCCGCGTGGCCGACCTGGGCGACGCACCGGTGCAGGTGCGGCTGCTGGGCGAGGCGTGGGTCGTGGTGCGCCTCGACGGCGAGGTGACGGCCTTCGCCGACCGGTGCCCGCACCGCCTGGCGCCGCTGTCGGCCGGCTCCGTGGACCGCGACGGCGACACCGAGGTCCTCCGCTGCGGCTACCACGGCTGGTGCTTCGAGGGGACGGGTGCCTGCACGTCGATCCCCGCGCTCGGCGCCGGCGCCACGCTGCCGCCCCGCGCCCGTGCGGCGGCGCCGGCCGGGGTCGCCGTGCACCTCGGGCTGGTATGGCTCGCGCCCGAGCCGCCCGTGGCCCCGCTGCCCGACCCGCCCATCGCCGACCACGAAGCCGCCGCCTTCCTCAGCGGCGACCTCCCGGTGCTCCGGCCGAGCGCCGGCGCCGGGCTCCTCGTCGACAACTTCCTCGACGTGGCCCACTTCCCGTTCGTCCACGGCGCCACCATCGGCGACGAGGGCTCGACCGAGATCGGCGAGGTCGAGATCGTGCGAGACGGCCTCCACCTGACGGTGCGCTCGTCCCAGCGGTTCCCGAACCGGGAGGACCCGGGCGTCGCCGCCGGCCTGCGGCCGCTCCTCCAGACCCGGCACGTGACGTACCGCTACACGGCCCCCTTCGCGGCGTGGCTCCGCATCGACTACGAGGAGGCGGGCGGCTGCAACGTGATCACGTTCTTCATCCAGCCCGTCGACGCCGACACCTGCGCCCTCTACGCGTCGGTCCACCGCGACGACCTCGACGGCGACGCCGCCCGCCTGGCCGCCGCCGTCGAGTTCGAGCACGCCGTCACCGCGGAGGACCTGGTCGTGCAGGAGGCCTACCTCGAGCGGTCGATCCCGCTCGACCTCACCGCCGAGGTCCACACCAGGGCGGATCGCATGACCGTCGAGCTCCGCCGTATCCTCAAGGACCTCGTGGCCGCGGCCACCCTGACCGCACCACCAGTCGTGGTGCCCGCCACCTCGGTGGCTCACCCCGGGACCGTCCCGGCAGAAGGAACCAGCGATGGGTACCACGAGCCCCTCGAGCGCCTCCACGAGGCCGGCACCTGATCGACCGACCGACGGCCACCCGGACCGCTGGAAGATCCTGGCGGTGCTGTGCGCGGCGCTGTGCATCGTCGTCCTCGACAACACGATCCTCTCGGTGGCGGTGCCCAGCGTCGGTGACGCCCTGCAGGCCGACGAGACCTCGCTGCAGTGGATCACCGCGGCGTACAGCCTCGTGCTCGCCGCCCTGCTCCTGCCGCTGGCCGGCCTCGGCGACCGCCACGGCCGCAAGGGGCTCTTGATGGTGGGCGTCGTGCTGTTCGGCGCCGCGTCGGCGGGCGCCGCGTTCGCGGCGTCGTCCGGGCAGCTCATCGTGGCCCGGGGGTTGATGGGCGTGGGCGGCGCCGCCACCATGCCGGCCACCCTGGCCGTGCTGGGCGACGTCTTCCCGCACCACGAGCGGGGCCGGGCCATCGCCATCTGGTCCGGCATGTCGAGCATCGCCGGTGGGGCGGGGCCCATCGTGGGCGGCTTCCTGCTCGACCACTACTGGTGGGGCTCGGTGTTCCTCGTGAACGTGCCCGTCACCATCGCGGTGCTGCTCGCCGTGGCCCGGCTCGTCCCGACCTCGAAGGACCCGGCCACGCCGCCCGCCGACCTCCCCGGCTCGTTCCTCTGGTCCGCCGCCCTCGTCCTGCTCCTGTTCGCGGTGATCGAGGGCGGGGAGCAGGGCGGGTTCGACCCCGTGATCGTGGCGTGCGTGGCGGTCGGGGTCGCCCTTCTCGTCGCCTTCGCCCGCTGGGAGCGGCGCAGCTCCCACCCCCTCCTCTCGCCGGCCTACGTGCGCGACCGCCGCATGCAGGCGGGCATGGTCACCGTGCCCGCCGTGTTCTTCTGCGTGTTCGGCTTCCAGTTCGTGCTGACCCAGTGGCTGCAGGGGGTCCAGGACCTGAGCCCCCTCGAGGCCGGCCTCTGCTTCGTGCCGAACTCGGCGCTGGTGCTGATCGGCTCGCTGCTGTCGACCCGGGTGGCGGCACGGATCGGGCTGGGCCACACCGCCACGGGCGGCCTCCTGCTGATCGCGGCGTCGCTGCTGGTGGGGGTCCTGTTCCACGACTCGGTGGCCCCGATCGTCCTGGCCATCTCGCTCACCGGCCTCGGCGTCGGCCTGGCCTGCCCGTCGGGCGTGGAGCTCATCATGGGCTCGGTGCCGCCCGACCAGGGCGGCCAGGCCGCCGGCATCAACGAGACCATCATCGAGTCCGGCGGCGCCCTCGGCATCGCCGTCATGGGCACGGTCCTTGCGGTCGCGGCCGGGGGCGTGGGCTCGATCTCGCCGGAGCAGCTCACCGGCCCCGGCGGCGTCGAGGCCCGGCAGAGCTTCACCGACGCCCTCGGCGCCCCGCTGCTCGCCGCCATCGCGGTCCTGCTCGTCGCCGCCGTCGTGGTGCTCCGCCGCACGCGGGGGACCGACGCCGACCGCCCGGGCGCCGAGGTCGAGGCCCGGCCGGTCGCCACGGGCCC
>DATAGR010000577.1:0-2807 GCA_036263575.1 Aquihabitans sp.
GGGTGCAGGAGGTGCAGCCCTTCTGGCCGTGCGTGCAGTCGTCGGCGCCCAGCTCGTCCTCGAGGTGGAACGGCTTGTAGCCGCCCTCCTTGTGCTCGTAGCCGATGACGTCGTGCGGGCACGAGATCACGCAGGCCGAGCACCCGGTGCACAGGCCGGTGGTGATGACCTCGTCGTAGAGCTCCTTCCACTGGTGCGTCCAGCGGCCCTCCTCGCGGGGGAGGTCCGGCTCGACGAGGGGTGGCTCGGTCACCGTCATGGGCCGCATGGTAGGGGCGCGATCGGGGTGGCACGAACCTTGACCCGGAGGTCAAGATGGGGGCATGGACCTGAGCTACCCCCCCGAGGCCGAGGCGTTCCGCAAGGAGATCCGGGCGTGGCTGGAGGAGAACCTCCCGGCCGGCTGGTTCGACGAGGGCTTCGAGCAGACGCCGGAGGAGAAGCAGGCGTTCAACGAGGCCTGGCCGGCCAAGCTCTACGCCGGGGGCTGGATCTGCGCCTCGTGGCCCAAGGAGTACGGCGGCAAGGGCCTCAGCACCATGGAGAACGTGGTCCTCGCCGAGGAGTTCGCCCGGGCCAAGGCGCCGCTGCGGGCCGACTTCTTCGGTGACACCCTCGTGGGGCCGACCATCCTCCAGCACGGCACCGAGGAGCAGAAGCAGGAGTTCCTGCCGAAGATCATGAAGGGCGAGATGGCGTGGTGCCAGGGCTTCTCCGAGCCCGACTCCGGCTCCGACCTCGCCTCGCTCAAGACCACCGCGGTGCTCGACGGCGACGAGTGGGTCATCAACGGCCAGAAGGTCTGGACCACCCAGGCCCAGTTCGCCGACTACTGCTTCCTGCTGGCCCGCACCGACCCGAACGTCAAGAAGCAGGCCGGCATCTCCTACCTGCTCGTGCCCATGAAGCAGGAGGGCATCGAGGTCCGAGGCATCGTGCAGCCCGACGGCACAGCCGAGTTCAACGAGGTCTTCTTCAGCAACGCCCGCTGCCCGAAGGAGAACGTCGTCGGCGGCGTGAACGGCGGCTGGACCGTCGCCAACAGCACGCTCTCGCACGAGCGCGGCATGTCGGCCACCACCGGCTACCGCCGCTTCGAGCAGGAGTACGAGCTGATGGTCGGGGCCGCCCAGGCCAACGGCCGCATCGAGGACCCCGTGATCCGCCAGGGCCTCGCCCGCTACTACACCAAGATCCAGATCCTCCGGATCAACGGCCTGCGCAGCCTGACCCAGACCGTGCAGGGCACCAAGGACATGGGCGTCGTCTCCCTCGGGCTCACCAACAAGATGTTCTGGTCCGAGATGCACCGCGACGCCATGGAGCTGGCCCTCGAGATCTTCGGTGCGGCGTCGATGCTGATCGACACCGCGCCGGCGTCGGGTGCCTGGCCGGGCGTCATGCGGGCCAAGGGCCGCGAGGCGTACCGCCCCAGCCCGATGATGTCGGCGTTCTTCTTCTCCCGCTCCGAGACGATCTGGGGCGGCACCGCCGAGATCCAGCGCAACATCGTTGGCGAGAAGTTCCTGGGCCTGCCGCGCGAGCCCAAGGTGGAGCAGAAGCCGGCGTCCTAGCCGGCCTCCTCCTCCTCCTCCTCCTCCTCCTCCTCGGCGGCCGGGCCGTCGGCGGTGGGGGCGAGGCGGTCGAGGGCCGCCGATCGCCACAGGTCGACGAGGGCCAACGGCGACAGCCCCGAGACGCCCGAGACGTGCTCGAAGGCCAGGCCCATGCCGACGGCCATCACGCGCTCCGCCTCCGTCCGCGGGTCGACGTCGGGCCGGATCGACCCATCCGTGGTCCCCTCGGCGATCGATCGGGTCAAGTAGTCGATCTGGTCGCCGATGCCCGCGAGCACCAGCGCCGAGAGCGGGTGGCCGGCGACCGCCGACTCCAGGGCGATGGTGTACGCCGCCTGCTGGTCCATGGGCGCGTGCTCGGCGCGCGCGCGCACGTCCTCCACGATCCGCAGCACCCGCTCCATCCCGGTTCCCGGTGCCGCTTCGCTCCGCTGCTGCTGCTCGAGGATCGCGGCGATGGTGAAGTCGAAGAACAGGTCCTGCTTGGAGCCGAAGCGATCACGCACCATGTTGCGGCTGTAGCCGGCGTGCTCACCGATCTCCGACGCCGTCGTCCGGATGTAGCCCTGGGTGCTGACGAGCTCGGCGAACGCTCGGTGGAGCCGCAGCGTCGACTCCTCCCGGCGCTGGGTCTGGGTCAGCCGACGGCGCGCCGGACGTCGCTCGGTCACGACGGGGTTCGCGGACCCGCAGGGTCCGGGGCGAGGCGGGCGGCGAAGTCCGAGCAGAGCTCCTCGATGTGCTCGGCGTGCGAGCGCGAGCTGAGGCCGGCCACGTCCAGGAAGCCGTAGCCGACGACGCACATGCGGAGCAGCACCACCTCCGTCCTGATGTCGACGTCGGGGGAGATGGACCCGTCCTCCACGCCCTCCGCCATGGCGGCGGCGATGGCGTCGAAGAACGGGGTGATGGCCGATCGGGCCACGCCGGCGAGCGGGTGGGCGGTCGCCGCGCCCTCGAACGTGACGATGTTCAGGGCGCACTGGACCTCGGGCTCGGCGAGGGCCAGGCGGCGGACGAGGTCGACGAGCTGCACCGCCCGCTCGCGTCCACTCGCCGCCCGAGGCGCCACGGGCAGCATCGATTCGAACGTGCGGGCGATGAGGTCCCTGAGGACCTCGTCCTTCGAGCCGTACCGGTCGCGGACCATGTTGCGGCTGAAGCCGGCCCGCTCGCCGATCTGGGCGTTGGTGGTCGCCGAGTAGCCGTGCTCGCAGATCAGCTCGGCCA